>JBILSK010000393.1:0-3301 GCA_044372165.1 Burkholderiaceae bacterium
CCTCTGGCCTCGCGGATGCCCCGGCCAAAAAGCGCCCACGTCGAACCCTGCTCAAGGCGGCGGGTGCCGGGTTGAGCGTACTTGCCGCGCCGGCAATCGTCTCCGCGCAAACCACACCCAGGATCCGGATCGGCTTCTGGCCCGTCGCCTCGGCGATCCCGTTCTTTGCGGCCATCGAAAAGGGCTACTTCAAGGAGGCCGGTCTCGACGTGGAAGCGCTGAAGCTGGCCAGTCCGCAGCAGGTCGCGGAGGCCATCATTTCGGGACGCGCGGAAGGCAGCTCCAACGGCACGGGGTCAGCCGCCCTGGGACTGGCGGAAATCGCCCAACCCGGCCTGCTCAAGATCTTCTGCACGAATCCGACAAACACGAAGTTCGTGCTCGACCAGTTCATCGTGGCCAAGGACAGTCCCATCCGTTCGATCGCGGAACTGTCCGGAAAGAAGATTGCATGCGGGCCTGGCGTGCAGAACGTCGTGCTGGCCAAGACTGTCCTGGAACGCGCCGGTACCCGCAATGCAACGGTCGTCGAGTTGCCGATCGGGCAGCACATCGCGTCGATCATTGCGGGCCAGGTCGATGCCTGCTACACCTTGGAGCCCACCGGCACGGTCGGGCGCCTCAACGGCACGACGCGCAATCTCGAGGTCGGCGTGATCGCCCGGTACGTGCTGGGTGATCCGATGGCTCCGTGGCATGGTGGGTCAGCCAGCCTCACCACCGAATTCATCCGCAAGCACCCGGAGGTCACGCGCAAGTTCATCGCGGCTTACAAGCGTGGTGTGGACCTGGTGAAGACGAATCCGTCGGAAGCTCGGCCAGCGCTCAAGGGATACACCGCGATCGACGGTGCGCTGACCAATGAAGTGCCGATGGCGGACTACCTGATGTCCAGCGATTTCAAGGCCTCGGACCTTGCCTATTTCCAGCAGTTCTTCGACCTGTTCACCGAAAAAGGCATCTTCAGCCGCAAGGTGGATGTAGCCGGCCTGCTCTACAGGGGCTGATCATGCGCACAACTGAAACACCGACGGGTGCTGCTGCCGCGCCCTGGCAGGCAGCAAAGTCCGGCGGCCCCACAAGCGCCCCACGTCGACGCGTGGACTGGGGCCGGGCCTTGCCGCTGGCTGGGCCGCTGGTGCTGTTGCTGATCTGGGACCTGGTGGTCAGGGCAGGCTGGATCAAACCCATCTTGCTGCCCGCGCCCATCGACACGTTGCTGACACTCGTCAACGGCATGGCGGGTGAAGCGCTGCTGCCGCATTTTCTGGTCACGCTCAAACGCACCCTGCTGGCGTTTGTCATCGCGACCGCGCTGGGCATGCCCTTGGGCATCCTGCTGGGCAGCACTGAACGGGCCTATCGCAGCGTCGAGTTCGTCATCGATTTCTTCCGGTCGACGCCATCTTCAGCGCTGATTCCCTTGTTCCTGCTCATCTTCGGCATCTCCGACGTCAACAAGGTGGCCATCGCGGCCTTCGGCGCCTTCCTGATCGTGATTTTCAATTGCGCATACGGCGTGATCAATGCGCGCAAGCAACGGGTGGCAGCAGCCCGGGTGATGGGTGCCACGAGATGGCAGATCTTCCGGGACGTCCTGTTCTGGGAGAGTCTGCAACCGGCCTTCGTCGGCTTGCGCTCGGCCGTGTCCATGGCGCTGGTGATCGTGGTGGTGGCCGAGATGTTCATTGGCTCCGAAAGCGGACTGGGTCACAAGATCATCGACGCCCAGCAGGTGATGAACGTGAAGACCATGTACGCCGCGATCATGGCAGCAGGCATTCTGGGATACGCCCTGAACGTCGCGTTTCTGGCCCTCGAACGGCGAGTAGTGCACTGGAGTGGAAGATGAATCAAGTACTCAATGGCCCGGTGTACCCGGATGTGCCCCGGCCAGCCTTCAAACCGGGCCCTGCAGGCACGCACATCACCATCAGAGGCCTGACGAAATATTTCGCTGGCTGGCCGCTCTATGAAGACTTCGACCTCGACATTCCGAAGCACAGCATCGTGTCGATCTTCGGCCCCAACGGCTGCGGCAAGTCCACGCTCATCAACATGATTGCCGGGCTGATTCCAGTCGATGCCGGGGAAATCCTCTTCGATGGCAAGTCGCTCAAGGAAACCCGCATCGGCTATGTCTTCCAGAATTACCGCGAAGCGCTCTTCCCCTGGATGCGAACCCTCGACAACATTGCCTACCCGTTGAAGCTGGAGGGCCGCAGCAAGGCCGAAGTCGACCGTCGCGTAGCCGAGCTGGTGGCCTCATTCGATGTGAAGTTCGATCTGAATCGATATCCTTACGAACTCTCCGGAGGCCAACAGCAAACCGCATCCATCATGCGTGCTCTGGCACCTGAACCCGAGGTCCTGTTTCTCGACGAGCCCTTCTCCGCACTGGACTTCGAGATGACCCTGTTCATCCGGGAAAAACTGCAAGAGGTGTTCATGCAGACGGGGACCACGATGATGCTGGTCTCGCATGACCTGGAAGAGGCTGTCTATCTGGCCGACCAGGTACTGCTGCTGACGAAACGCCCCACGGCGATCGCAGAGATCCTCCCGTATGATGATCCTCGCCCTCGCACCGTGGCGACGCTGAGCGAACCCAGCTTCATTGCCACGAAAAAGCGCAGCCTCGAGATTTTCCAACGAGAAGTCCGCCGCTGATCCCCATGAGTGTCAAGTCCCAGACGCGTGTTTCCCTGGCTGACGAAGTCTACGATCAGCTCAAGCGAGACATGGCCAACTTCGTGCTGATACCCGGAGACCGTTTCTCCGAGAACGAGATCTGCGAGCGCCTGGACGTGTCACGCACTCCCGTGCGTCAGGCATTGGTCAGATTGCAGCAGGAAGGCCAGGTCGAAGTGCTGTTTCGAAACGGCTGGCGCATGCTGCCCTTCGACTTTCATCGATTCGACCAGCTCTACGATCTGCGCATCCTGATCGAAACCGAAGCCGTCCAGCGACTGTGCGACGGGCAGGTCATGGGCGATGCGGCCGCCTCCGCCAAGCTGGTCGATGACCTGGCAGCCACCTGGCTGACACCACATCATCTTCGCAGCACCGAGGGCGAACTGGTCTGCGAGTGGGACGAGCACTTTCACTGCTCACTGGTCCAGGCAACCGGTAACGCCGAGATGTACCGCGTTCATCGGGATATCACCGAAAGAATCCGGGTGATTCGAAAGCTGGACTTCACCCGGCACCCACGTATCGAAGCCACTTACGAAGAGCATGCCCAGAGTCTGCGGGCCATTCTCTCGCGACGCGCTGCGCAGTCTCGGCTGCTGCTCAAGGC
>JBILSK010000394.1:0-3285 GCA_044372165.1 Burkholderiaceae bacterium
CCGACGATCGATCTCGGACTGCGGCTGCTTCGCCAGCATCAGCGAAAACGCCATGTTGTCGCGCACCTTCATGTGCGGATAGAGCGCGTAGTTCTGGAAGACCATCGCGATGTCGCGCTCCTTGGGCGGCAGGTCGTTGACGACCCGATCGCCGATCGCCACCGTGCCGCCACTGATCTCTTCCAGTCCCGCGATCATCCGCAGCAGCGTGGACTTGCCGCACCCGGAGGGGCCGACCAGGACACAGAACTCGCCGTCCTGGATGTCGACACTGACGCCGTGTATCACCTGGGCGTCGCCAAAACGCTTCTCGACCTGCCGGATCGATACTGCTGCCAAGGGCGGCTCCTGTCTCGTGTAGTTCTTGTTGGGGGGCGTCGTGCGGCACCCCCTGGCTGTGCCCCGGCTCAGCCGTGACTCAGTGCACTAGAAACGAGCTTGGCCGTAATGTCAACAATTGGAATGACGCGCTCATAGGCCATCCGGGTCGGGCCGATGACCCCCAGCGTGCCGATCACCTTGCCGTCGCAGACATAGGGAGCCATGACGACCGAGAGCTGATCCATGGGTACCAGCTGGGATTCGCCGCCGATGAAGATCTGCACGCCATCGGCATGGCTGCTGGCATCGAACAGCTGGATCAGACGGCTTTTCTGCTCGAACAGACCGAACAGCTGACGCAGGCGATCCATGTTCTCGGACAGCTCGTGCACCGCGACCAGATTGCGTTCGCCGGAGATGACCACGGTCTCGGAGTGCTCGGCTGCGGCCTCGTTGCCCGCCGCCACCGCCTGCTGCAGCAGCCGGGTCATGTCATCGCGAAGGCTGACCAGCTCGTGCTGCAATCGCAGGTTGATTGCATCGAACTCGAGCCCCGCGAAGTGCTGGTTGACGTAGTTCGAGGCTTCGTTGAGTTCGGAGAGCGTGTACTCGCGGTCGACATGCAGGATGCGGTTTTGCACGTCGCCTTCGGGCGTGACGATGATCAGCAGCACCCGACGCTCCGACAGCCGCAGGAACTCGACCTGCCGGAAACTCGAGCTGCGCCGAGGTGTCATCACCACACCGGCGAAATGAGACAGATTCGACAGCACCTGGGCCGCCTGTGACAGCACCCGCTGCGGTTCGTCGGCGTGGAGCTGACCCTGCAGCAGGGTCGCCTGCTCGATCTCCAGCGGCTGCACGGTCATGAGGGTATCGACGAAGAGTCGATAGCCCCGTGGCGTGGGAATCCGGCCGGCCGACGTGTGCGGACTGGCGATCAGCCCGAGCTCCTCGAGGTCGGCCATGACATTGCGGATGGTGGCCGCGGACAGCTCCAGACCGGAGTGACGTGACAGCGTGCGGGAGCCGACCGGCTGGCCATCACCGATGTACCGCTCGATCAGGGTCTTGAGTAGGGTTTGGGCTCGCGTATCCAGCATGGGACGAAGTTATAAGCCGAATCGGTCGGATTGCCAACGGGGCCGGCAATCCGGCCCTCGCCCGTGGCGCACAGGCACCTTGGTTGCAGGCCGTTCGCCTCAGGAGCGGCCGGTGAAGTATGGTGAAATGCACAGATGACCCCACCGCTCAAGACCATTGCCCTCTTTGCACGTCAGCAGTCCGACACCGCGGCCCAGACGCTGATCGAGATCGGTGCGTTCCTGACGCAGCGGGGGTTTCGCGCCGTCTTCGAACCCTTGCTCGCGCAGACCCTGGGTCGAACCGACCTGCTCACCGCCCCCATTGCCGAGGTCGGGCCGCAGGCAGACCTGGCGGTCATCGTCGGGGGCGACGGCACCATGCTGGGCGTGGCGCGCGAGCTCGCCCCCCACGGCGTACCACTGGTCGGCATCAATTCCGGACGGCTGGGATTCATCACCGACGTCCCCCTGGCCGGCTGGCGCCCCGCACTGGATGCCATCCTGGACGGTCACTACGAGTCCGAAGAGCGGGCAGTGCTCAACGCGCGGGTGATCCGAGACAGCCAGACAGTCTTCGAAGCCAGCGCGGTCAATGACGTGGTGGTCAGCCGCAATTCACGTGCCGGCATGATCGAGGTCCTGGTCCATGTGGACGGCCTCTTCATGTACCGCCAGCGCGCCGACGGCCTGATCGTGGCCACGCCCACCGGCTCGACGGCCTATGCGCTGTCGTGCAACGGCCCCATCCTGCACCCCGGCCTGCACGGTCTGGTGCTGGTGCCCGTGGCCCCGCAGGCCCTCTCCAACCGGCCGATCGTGCTGCCCTCCAGTTCGGTGATCACCATCAGCGTCACCGAAGGTCGGGAGCCCCGACTGAACTGCGACATGCAGAACTTCGCGGACGTGCAGGTCAACGACGTGCTGGAGATCCGCAAGGCCCGGCATTCGGCCCGCTTCCTGCATCCGCAGGGCTACAGCTACTACGCCACGCTGCGCTCCAAGCTCAACTGGCACGAGATGCCCAGCCTGACGCCCCCCCCGTGACCCGCCTTGCACTGATTGCCTGCCTGCCATGCTGACCGAGCTGCGCCTGCGCGATTTCGTCATCGTCGACGCCATCGACCTCGAATTCGGCCCCGGTTTCACGGTGCTGTCAGGCGAGACAGGCGCCGGCAAATCGATCCTCATCGACGCCCTGGGCCTGGCCCTGGGCCTGCGCGCGGACGCCAGCATGGTGCGTGAGGGCCGGCCCCGCGCCGACATCGTCGCCGCCTTCACCACCGACGACACCCTCGAGGGCTGGCTCGCGCAGCGCGATCTCTCGGGCGATCCCGGGCAGGTGCTGCTGCGCCGCGTGGTCGAGGCCGATGGACGTTCGCGGGCGCTGATCAACGGCCATCCGGCCACGGTGGCCCAGTTGCGGGAGGTCGGCGAAACCCTGGTCGAGGTGCATGGTCAACATGCCTCGCAATCGCTGCTGCGGGCCGACGGTCAACGCGCCCTGCTCGACCGTTTCGCCGGTACCGAACTGGGCCCGCTCGCGCAGGCCCACGCCCGCTGGCGGGCGGCTGCGCGGGAACTTGAACGCGCCCTCGAGGGAGAACGCGAACTGGCCATCGAGCGCGAACGGCTGCAGTGGCAATTCGACGAACTCGCCCAGATCGCACCGGTCGAGGGTGAATGGGAAACACTGAACGCCGAGCAGCGTCTGCTGGGCCATGCCGCGTCGCTCATCGAAGGCAGCCAGGCAGCGGCCGATGCGCTGGCCGAAGCCGATGACGCCATCGTCACTCGCCTGCAGGCCTTGCAGCAGAAGGTCCGAACCCTGGCCGCCCTGGACCCCAGCCTGCAGACAGTCTGCGACCTGCTCGAGGAGGCT
>JBILSK010000395.1:0-3283 GCA_044372165.1 Burkholderiaceae bacterium
CTGCAAGCCGCGGCCACCGTGGTCTTCGGGGTGGAGTTTCGCAACCTGGGCGTTCGCCTGCCGGGCGTGTCGATCGGCGAGATGAACTTCTCGATGGCCCGGCTGATTGCCTTCGGCGTGGCACTGGCCGCGATCGGCGGCACCTGGCTGTTCCTGTCGAAGACCTTCATGGGCACCGCGATCCGCGCCATCAGCCAGGACCGCAGCATCATGCCGCTGATGGGGGTGAACCCCAGCCGCATCTACCTGATCACCTCGGCCATGGGCGGCGGCCTGGCCGGACTGGCGGCCAGCCTGCTGGTGCTGCAGTACGACATCCATCCGGCGATCGGACTGTCCTTCGGCCCGATCACCTTCCTGATCTGCGTGCTCGGCGGCCTGGGCAACCTGATCGGCGGATTCCTGGCGGCCTTCGTGTTCGCCCAGTTCATCTCGGTGGGCGGGTTCCTGTTCCAGCTCGAGTGGGGCTATGTCATCGCGTTCGTGTTCTTCATTGCGGTGATGTTCTGGAAGCCCGAAGGTCTGTTCTCCAAGAAGCGGTGACCCGATGAATTCCCTTCGTCTGCTGCCCTGGCTGCTGCTGGTCATCCTCGCACTGGTGCCCTTCCTGGGCATCGGCCCTTATCCGCTGCACCTGGCCATCATGGCCCTGCTGTGGAGCTACATCTACACCAGCTGGTCGATCATGGGTCGGCTGGGCATGGTGAGCTTCGGTCACGGCGCATTCCTGGGCATCGGTGCCTATGGCTCGGTGCTGCTGTGGAATTCGGCGGGTCTGTCGCCCTGGATCGGCGCACTGGTCGCGGTCGCCATCAGCATCGTGCTGGCACTGGTCATCGGCTGGCCCTGCTTCCGCTTCAAGATCGTCGGGCACTACTTCGCGCTGGTGACGCTGGCGTTGTCCGAAGTCGTGCGCCTGGTGATCGTGGCCCTGCGCGACCACACCGGCGGCTCGCTGGGCATCACGCCCAAGTCGGCGCTCATGGACGGGCAGACCGGCTCGCTGTGGGCCATGCAGTTCAGCGACAAGCGCGTCTGGTTCTACATCGTGCTGGTGGCCTGGTTGATCTGCCTGTGGGTCTGGCGACGCGTCGACCAGAGCATGGACCGGCTGGCCCTCGAGGCGATCAGCGAAGAAGAGGATGCAGCCGCCTCGATCGGCATCGATGTCTCGCGCACCAAGCTCAAGGTCACTGTGCTGTCGGCGGTGATGACCTGCCTGGGCGGCGTGCTGTACGCGCAATATCAGCTCTACGTGAACCCGGAGACGGTCTCGGGCATCGGCATTTCGCTGCAGATGGTGTTCGGTGCGATCGCCGGCGGCATGTTCGTGATGCTCGGCCCGACCATAGGCGCGCTCTTCCTGCTGGCCTTGTCCGAGACCTTGCGCATCGTGATCGGCAACGATCTGCACGGGGCCGACCTGCTCATCTATGGTGCGCTGCTGGTGGTCTTCATCATCTACATGCCGCGCGGCATCCTGGGCACGCTGATGGCGCGTTTCGGCCGTCGCTGAACGCGCGCGACAGGATCGCCGCGGTCGCCCGGAAGTGCGGTATCGTGCGCGCCTCTGATTGAAGAGGAAGGCTGCGAGCGATGAAGCGATTCGGCATGGCGGTGATCGGCCTGGGCGTGGTCGGTCGACGGATGATCGGACAAGCCGCACACCATCCCGGCATAGGCGTGGTGTCAGCCTGGGACCTGTCCCAGGCCGCCTGCGGCGCGGCGCGCGCCGAACACGCCGGACTGCCGCTGGTGACGGACGCGCGCGCCGCCATCGAACGCGACGATGTGGACATCGTCTATGTGGCCGTGCCGCCGCTGGCCCATGCCGAGTACGTGCGCGCGGCGCTGGCAGCCGGCAAGGCGGTCTTCTGCGAAAAGCCCCTGGGGGTCGATGAAGCGGGCAGCGCCGCGCTGGTCGATGAAGTGAACCGGGCCGGCGCAAAGAACGCGGTCAACTTCGTGTTCGCCTCGAGCGCTGCCGTCGACAGCATCGCGCAGGCCCTGCGTCACCCTGACTTCGACCTGCGCGCCGTCGAGATCCGGACCCGCTTTCATCAGTGGCCGCGCGACTGGCAGGCGGGCGCTACCTGGCTGTCCCGGGCCGACCAGGGTGGCTTCACGCGAGAGGTGCTGTCGCACTTCGTGTACCTGGTGCAGCGCCTGCTCGGGCCGGTGAGCTGTGCGGGCGCGCGGGTCTGCGGCCCCAGCGGCGCCCCCTTGCCGGCCGAGACCGCGGTCAGTGCGACGCTCGCTGCGGGTGGCGTGCCGGTGAGCCTGGCGGGTTCGGTCGGCGGTCAGGCGCCTGACATCGTCGAAGCCCGGTTCATGGGTGCCACGCAGGAGCTGCGGCTGACCGACTGGTACCGCCTGGAGCGCCATGATGCGGCCGCGCCCGGCGGTGCACCGGTCGCCGGCCTGCCCCAGGATCCGCGCACCGCGACCTACGCGCGCCAGCTCGACCAGCTGCACGCGATGCTGTCCGGCGCCCCCCATTCCCTGCCCTCGTTCGCCGATGCGTTCGCGGTGCAACGCCTCATCGAAACCCTCCTGTCCTCGAGAACCTGACCATGGCCCTTCCCTCCACGATGCGCTGCATCGAGCACGGCGCAGGCGGCAGCCCCGATGTGCTGACCCTCGCCATGCGCGACACCCCCGAACTGGGCGCAGGTGAAGTCCTGATCGAAGTCGCGGTGGCCGGCGTCAACCGACCCGACTGCCTGCAGCGCTCCGGCAACTACCCCCCGCCCAAGGACGCCTCGCCCCTGCTCGGCCTGGAGGTGGCAGGCCGCATCGCGGCCGTCGGCCAGGGCGTCACGGAATGGAAGGTTGGTGATGAAGTCTGCGCGCTCACCAACGGCGGCGGCTACGCGGAATACGTGACTGCGCCGGCCGGCCAGGTGCTGCCCGTGCCCAAGGGGCTGAACATGCTGCAGGCGGCCGCCCTGCCCGAGACCTTCTTCACCGTGTGGGCCAATCTGGTCGAAGGCGGCCGGCTGAGGAAGGGCGATGTGGTGCTGATTCACGGCGGCTCATCGGGCATCGGCATGACCGCGATCCAGATCGCGAAAGCCTGGGGGGCCACCGTGTACTGCACCGTCGGCAATGCACAGAAGGCCGAGGCCTGCCTGGCGATCGGTGCCGATGCCGCGATCGACTACCGACGCCTGGACTATGTCGCGGAGACCAAGCGGCTCACCGGCAGTCGTGGGGTCGACCTGATCCTGGACATGGTGGGTGGCCCCTACATCGAGAAGAACCTCAAGCTGCTCGCGGTGGA
>JBILSK010000396.1:0-3276 GCA_044372165.1 Burkholderiaceae bacterium
CCTTTTCCCAGCGCGCCGCGCACCCCGAGGAGACCCCATGAGCGCTGCTGCCCTGCCTGCCGCCCCGCCCGAGCGTTTCAACTTCGCCGCCTGGATCGCCGAGATCAACCGCGCCCACGGCACGCGCACCGCGCTGATCGATGACTGGGGTCGGCTCAGCTACGGCGAACTGGCCGACAGCGTGGCCCGCTTTGCAGGCGGATTGGGCACATTGGGTGTGCGGCGCGAAGAGCGGGTTCTGCTGCTGATGCAGGACTGCAACGACTGGCCGGTCGCCTTTCTCGGCTGCCTGCGCGCGGGTGTGGTGCCGGTGGCAGTGAACACGCTGCTGACCGCGGACGACTATGCCTACATGTTGGCGCACAGCCGCGCCCAGATCGCGATCGTGTCGGCCGGTTTGCTGCCGGTGCTCGACGAGGCCCTGGCACGGGGCGATCATGAAGTGAAGCATCTGCTGGTCTCGACCCGCGGTGGCGCCCTGCCGGCCTCTCTTTGCCTGCCAGCCAACGACCTCGCCGCCTGGCTGCCGACCTGCGCCCCGTGTGCCGCCGTCAGCACCGGGGCCGATGACATCGCCTTCTGGCTGTATTCCTCCGGCTCGACGGGCCGCCCCAAGGGCACAGTGCACTCCCAGGCCAACCTGTACTGGACGACCACGCTCTACGCCCGACCGGTGCTGGGCCTGTCGGCCGACGACATCTGCTTTTCCGCCGCCAAGCTCTTCTTTGCCTACGGGCTGGGCAACGGCCTGTCCTTTC
The DNA here is from genome assembly GCA_044372165.1 of Burkholderiaceae bacterium. Lineage (GTDB taxonomy): Bacteria > Pseudomonadota > Gammaproteobacteria > Burkholderiales > Burkholderiaceae_E > UBA4615. Next base: position 759 of record JBILSK010000396.1, read on the forward strand.
CGCTTTCGGTGGGGGCCACCGTGGTGCTGATGGCCGGACGCCCGACGCCGGATGCGGTGTTCAGTCGCTGGGTCGAGCATCAACCCACAGTCTTTTTCGGCGCACCCACGGGCTATGCCGGCATGCTCGCCTCGCCCGCTGCGCCCTCGCGCGATCAGGTCGCCCTGCGCCTGTGTTCCTCGGCGGGCGAGGCCCTGCCCCGCGAGATCGGAGAGCGCTTCACCGCACGCTATGGCTGCGAGATCATCGACGGCATCGGCTCGACCGAGATGCTGCACATTTTCCTGTCGAACCGTCCGGGCGACGTGCGCTACGGCACCACCGGCAAGCCGGTCCCGGGCTACCGCGTGGAGCTGCGCGACGATGCCGGCCAGGTGCTGGAGGGTGCCGACCAGGTCGGCGACCTGTTCATCGCCGGTCCGTCGGCGGCGCTGATGTACTGGGGCGATCGGCCCCGCTCGCGCAGCACCTTCCAGGGCGAATGGACCCGCAGCGGCGACAAGTACTTCCGTGATCCAGACGGCTACTACGTCTATGCCGGACGCGGCGACGACATGCTCAAGGTGAGTGGGCAGTACGTTTCGCCCTTCGAGGTCGAATCGGCGCTGATGCAGCACGAGGCCGTGCTGGAGGCCGCAGTCATCGGAGTCGATGACGAGAACGGCTTGACCCGTGCCAAGGCCTTCGTCGTGCTCAAGCAGGCAAGCCTGGCCGGCGATACCCTGGCCAACGAATTGCAGGCCTTCGTGAAGGCACGCCTGGCACCCTACAAGTACCCGCGCCTGCTCGACTTCGTGGTCGAGCTTCCCAAGACCGCCACCGGCAAGATCCAGCGCTTTCGCCTGCGTGATGCCGAGCGCAACGCGCGACGCTGAGCGACGCACCTTCCGCACAGCACGCTCGCATGGACCTTCGCTTCGCCCGGATCGGCCCGCTGTCCATCGAATATCGATGGATTGGCAACGCATCACCCGAGAGCCCGGTGCTGGTGTTCCTGCACGAAGGCCTGGGCTCGGTGACCCTGTGGAAGGACAGCCCCGATCGCCTGTGCGAGGCACTCGGGGCACGCGGCCTGGTCTATTCGCGCCCCGGTTATGGGCGCTCGACCCCGCGCGCGCGCGACGAACATTGGGGCCCGGACTTCATGCACCGCCAGGCCCGCGAGCTGCTGCCGGCACTCCTTGCAGCGGTCGGGCTGGACGCACGGCGCACACCGCCCTGGCTGTTCGGCCACAGCGACGGCGGCACGATTGCCCTGTTGCACGCCGCCGCCTTTCCCGGCCAGGTGGCCGGCGTGATCGCCCTGGCGCCGCATGTCTTCGTCGAGGAGATCTCGGTGCGCAGCATCGAGGCGGCCGTGCGGGCCTATGGCGACCCGGGCCCGGGTGCCTTGCGCACGCGTCTGGCGCGCTTTCACGAAGATGTCGATTCGGCCTTCGGCGGCTGGAGCAGGGCCTGGCTGTCGCCGGCCTTTCGCGACTGGAACATCACCCAGGAACTCGGCACCATTCGCTGCCCGGTGCTGGCCATCCAGGGCCATCAGGACGAGTACGGCACAATGGCCCAGATCGAGGCCATCGTGGGCCAGCTGCCCGACACCCAGGTGCTGGCACTGCAGGACTGCGGACACTCGCCCCATCGCGACCAGCCACAGGCGGTGGCCGACGCGGTGACGCGCTTCGTGAAGACCGGCGGGCAGGCCCGCGCGTGACCCGCGTAGCGCCCGAATTCAACGACATCGATATCGAACCCTCAGAGGAGACACCATGACGCAAGACATCGACACCTCGGCATCGCGCCGCAGCTTTCTGGCCCGCACCGCTGGCGCGGCCGCGGCCGTCGCCGTTCCCGCCCCCTTTGTGCACGCCCAGCCGGCCAAGCTCAAGGTCGGCATGATGCTGCCGGCCACCGGCACCTTCGCGCCGCTGGGCAATGCGATCCAGAACGGCTTTCGCATGGCGGTCGCCGAGCGCGGCGGCAAACTCGGCGGTCGCGAGGTCGAGTACTTCTCGGTCGATGACGAATCAAATCCGGCCAAGGCCCCGGAAAACACCAACCGGCTGGTCCAGCGCGACAAGGTCGATGTGCTGATCGGCACGGTGCACTCGGGGGTTGCCCTGGGCATGGCCAAGATCGCCCGCGACACCGGCACGCTGCTGCTTATCCCGAACGCCGGCGCCGACGACGTCACCGGCCCGATGTGTGCGCCGAACATCTTTCGCACCTCGTTCTCGAACTGGCAACCGGTGCATCCCCTGGGCAAGGTGATGGCCGAGCGCGGCCACAAGACCGCGGTCTGGATCTCCTGGAAATACGCCGCCGGCGACGAAAGCGGACGGTCCTTCAAGGAAGGCTTCGAGAAGGCCGGTGGCAAGGTGGTGAAGGAGCTGGGTCTGCCGTTTCCGAACGTCGAGTTCCAGCCGCTGCTGGCCGAGATTGCCGCGCTCAAGCCGGATGCCGTGGCCTGCTTCTTTGCGTCCACCGGTGCCGCCAAGTTCATCGCCGACTACGCCGCGGC
>JBILSK010000025.1:0-10777 GCA_044372165.1 Burkholderiaceae bacterium
ACTACCCCTCGCTGCTGAAGGTCGGCATGCGCCTGGCCGGGCGCTGGGACAAGGCAGCGGCCAGCAATGCCTCGATCGAGTTGCAGGCCGACCTCATGCGCTTCACGGTGGACACCATTGCGGGCCTGGCCTTCGGCTCGGAGGTCAACACGCTGGAGTCGGCCGAGGACGTGATCCAGAACCATCTGGACACCATCTTCCCGGCGCTCTATCGCCGCATGTTCTCGGCCTTTCCGTTGTGGCGCTACTTCAAGCGCGAAGCCGACCGTGAACTCGAGCGCGCCATTCCCCAGGTCAATGCGGCGGTCGACGGCTTCATCGCCCAGGCCCGCGCGCGCATGCAGGCCGACCCCTCGCTGCGCACCCATCCGCACAACCTGCTCGAGGCCATGGTGGCTGCGGCCGACGAACCAGGCAGCGGCATCGACGACGAACAGGTGGCCGGCAACGTCATGACCATGCTGCTGGCCGGCGAGGACACCACGGCCAACACGCTGGCCTGGATGATCCACCTGCTGTGGCTCAATCCGCAGGCCCGCGAGCGTGCCATTGCCGAGGTACGCAACGCCGTGGGCGATTGCAGCAACCCGAGCCTGGAGCAGATCCAGGGCCTGGACTACATCGAGGCCTGCGCGCACGAGACCATGCGCTTGAAGCCGGTGGCGCCGCAACTGCCGCTGCAGGCCCTGCGCGACACGGTGGTCGGTGACGTGAAGGTGCCGCGCGGCACGGTGGTGATGGGCCTGCTGCGCCATGACGCAGTGAGCGAAGCCTTCGTCGAACGGCCGCAGGCCTTCGAACCCGAGCGCTGGCTGGCCGAACGCGGCCCCAGCGAGCAGGCCAAGTCGGTCAAGCGCGTGTCCATGCCCTTTGGCGCCGGCCCGCGCATCTGCCCGGGCCGGTATCTCGCGCTGCTCGAGATGAAGATGGCGATGGCGGTGCTACTGGGTCGCTTCGACATCCTCGCCGTCGACACGCCGGACGGCCGTCCGGCGCAGGAAGAGCTCTCGTTCACGATGCAGCCGGTGGGACTGACGATGCGGCTGCGGGCTCGCGGCTGAGCTCAGGCTTGGGCTTGTCGTCGAACCAGCGGTAGATCGCCGGCAGCACCACCAGGGTCAGCAGGGTCGAGCTGATCAGGCCGCTGATCACCACGATGGCCAGGGGCCGCTGCACCTCCGAGCCCGGCCCGGTGGCAAACAGGAAGGGGATCAACGCGAGGGCCGCCACGGTGGCGGTCATCATCACCGGTCGAAACCGCAGGCGCGCCCCAACCAGGGCCGCCTCGACCGTCATCATCCCCTTGCCCCGCAGCTCCTGGATGGTGCTCACCAGCACCACGCCATTGAGCACCGCAATGCCCCACAGGGCGATGAACCCGACCGAGGCTGGCACCGACAGATACTCGCCCGACAGGAACATGCCGACGATGCCCCCCAGCGACGCGAAGGGCAGCACCAGGATGATCAGCGAGGCCATTTTCACCGAACGAAACAGCAGGAACAGCACGAAGAAGATCGCCGCCACCGTGACCGGCACGATCACCGCGAGGTGGCCCAGCGCCCGCTCCATGTTCTGGAACTGCCCGCCCCACTCCAGGGTCGTGCCCGCCGGCAAGACAACCTTGGCGGCAATCGTCTGCTTCAGTTCGGCCACGAAGCCACCCAGGTCACGATCGGCCACGTTGATGCCGACCACGATGCGCCGGCGCGCCATCTCGCGGCTGATCTGGGCCGGACCATCTGCCACCTCGATCGCAGCCAGCATCGACAGCGGAATCTGCGCACCGTTGCGACCGGTCACCATGAGGTTGCGAATGGCCGCGATGTCATCGCGATAGTCGGCAGGCAGCCTCACCGCAGCCGAAAAGCGCCGTTCGCCTTCGTAGATGTCGGTGGCCACCTTGCCACCGATGGCCATCTCGATCACCTCGTGCACATCGCTCACGTTCAACCCGGCCCGGGCGATCGCCTTGCGGTCGATGCGGATCTGCAGATACTGCTGACCGGTGACGCGTTCGACCCGCAGGTCCCGGGCACCGGCAATGCCGGACGCCGTCCGGGCAATCTCGTCGGCAGTCTGCTTGAGCACCTCCAGGTCATCGCCGAAGATCTTCACCGCGATGTCGGCGCGCACGCCGGTCATCATCTCGTCGACCCGGTCGGAGATCGGCTGGGCCATCACCACCTGCGCGCCCGGCAGCACCGAGAGCTTCTGGCGAATCGCCTCGGCGATGGTGTCCTGGGTCCAGCCCTCCGGCCACTGGTCGCGCGGCTTGAGCGACACGATAGGCGTCGACTCGTTCTGCGCCTGCGGGTCGGCCGGTGATTCACCGCGACCCAGGCCCGATACCGCGGATTTCACCCCGGGCACCTCCATGACCAGCCGCATGGCCTCCATCTCCATGCGAATCGATTCCTCCAGCGAGATGTTGGGCACGCGATTGATGCCGGGCACGATGGACCCCTCCTTCATCTCCGGGATGAAAGCCGTGCCGAGGAAAGGCAGCAGGGACAGCGATCCCACCAGGGCGGCCACCGCCAGCGCAAAAGTCGCCCCGGCGCGTCTGACCGCACGATTGAGCAACGCCAGGTAAGGCCGCTTCAAGGTGCGGATCAGCCAGGTGTCGTGTGCCTCGTCATCGAGGTGGGCGTCCTGCCCTGACTCGGTGCCCATGTGCGCGCCGGCGGCGGCGCCATGGGGCGCCTTGCCCGCATGCGGCTTGACCTTCAGCAACCAGGACGACAGCACCGGCGTGAGCGTGAGCGACAGCACCAGCGAAATGGCGAGTGCGATCGCGATGGTGATCGCCAGGGGCGCGAACATCTTGCCTTCCATGCCCTCCAGGGTCATGAGCGGCAGGAACACCAGGATGATCACGCCCACGCCGAAGATCACCGGCGTGGCAACTTCCATCACCGCGTCAAAGACGATGCGCACGCGAGCCCGCGCATCGACCACACCCTGGTTGGACGCGCGCGCCAGGTGCGCAAACGCATTCTCGACCACGACCACTGACCCATCGACCATCAGGCCGATGGCAATCGCCAGACCCCCCAGCGACATCAGGTTGGCCGACAGGCCGATGCGATTCATCACCATGAAGGTGATCAGGGGCGTGAGCACCAGCGTGGCCACCACCACCAGCGACGATCGGATGTCGCCCAGAAAGAGCAGCAGCACCACGACCACGAGCGCCACGCCTTCCAGCAGCACCTTCACCACGGTGCCCATGGCTGCATCGACCAGTTCGGAGCGGTCGTAGTAGGGCACGATCTTCAAGCCGCCGGGCAACTGGCCGCTGGCATTGATCTCGGCCACGCGCGCCTTGATGCGAGCCACCACCTCCTTGGCGTTGCCGGCGCGAATCATCATCACCACGCCACCCACCGTCTCGGTCACGCCATCGCGGATCACCGCGCCCACGCGCACCGCCGTGCCGATCTTCACCTCGGCCACGTCGCGAATCAGCACCGGTGTGCCGCGCACCTCCTTGAGGACGATCATCTCGATGTCCTCGACGTCCTGGACCAGACCGATGCCCCGGATCAGGTACTGCTCGGCCTGGCGCGGCAGCACACCGCCGCCCGAGTTGGCGTTGTTGGCGGCCAGCGCATTGAAGACCTGCTGGATCGACAGGTCGTAATAGCGCAGCTTCTCGGGCGACACCAGCACCTGATACTGCTTCTCGTAGCCGCCCTGCGAATTGATCTCGGCCACACCCGGAATCGAGCGCAGCAAGGGGCGTACCACCCAGTCCTGCACCGTGCGACGCTCGGTCTGTTCCGCAACCGTCAACGCTCGAGCCCCGTCGTTGGGATGCTCCAGCGTGTACTGGTAGACCTCACCCAGGCCGGTGGACACCGGGCCGAGCACCGGCGTGATGCCCTGCGGCAATCGGTCGGCAATCTCGATCAGCCGCTCCATCACCATCTGGCGGGCAAACCACACGTCGGTGCGATCGGTGAACACCAGCGTGATCAGCGACAGTCCGGCTCGATTGAGCGAGCGCAGCTCGACCAGCCCGGGCAGGCCGGTCATGGCGATCTCGATCGGCACGGTCGCGAAGCGCTCGACCTCCTCGGGCGAGCGTCCCAGCGCTTCGGTGGCGATCTGCACCTGCACGTTGGTGACGTCGGGAAACGCGTCCAGCGACAGCTTGCGGGCCGCGTTCAGGCCGAAGGCCAGCAGGATCAGGGACACGACCACGACAATCAGGCGCTGCGCGAGCGCCTGTCGAACCAGTGATTCGATCATGAGCCCTCCAGTTCCGCACGCCGGCGTTCGTTGTTCAGATGAAAGGCCCCGTCGGTGACCACGGTCTCGCCGCCGGCCAGACCGCTGACCACCACCCTCAGCTCACCCGTCTCCTCGGCCAGCGTCACCGGTGTCAGGCGATAGCGCTTGCCTTCGAGTTTCACGAAGACATGGTCCTGGTTGTTCTCGCGCACCACGGCAATCGACGGGACCACCAGGCGCTCGATCGGCGCCGGTTCGATCGTCACATTGGCCAGCATGGCCGGGCGCAGCTGGCGGTTCGGGTTGTCGACCTCGGTGCGAACCGACACCGTGCGCGTTTCCATGCTCACGGTGTCCGCGATCCAGGCGATGCGCCCCTTGAGCGGTACCGGCGAGCTCGACACATCCACCTTGACGGTCTGCCCGACCTGCACGCGGGTGATCTGCGATTCCGGCACCTTGGCCATGACCCAGACGCGGGACAGATCGGCGACCGTGAAGAGGTCATCGGCCGGCTGGACGACCTGGCCCCGATTGACCTTGCGTTCGACGATGACGCCCGAAACGGTGCTCACCACCGACGAGGTCGAGGTGATCGCACCGGTCTCCAGTGTGCGGGCAATCGCGCCGCGCGACATGCCCATCACCCGCAGCTGGTCGGCGGCTGCGCGCTCCTCGATCTGCGCCACCTTCAATTCGTTCTCGCGGCGCTGCAACTCCGCCGAGCCGATCACATCGGCCGACAGCAGCAGGCGGGCGCGCTCCACCGCCTTGGCGGCCAACTCGCGTTGCGCACCGGCCTTCAGGTAAGCAAGCTGTGCACTGCCCAGGTCGGCGCTGTTGAGCTGCGCGAGGACCTGCCCGGCAGCCACCGCCTGACCGGGGACCGCATTGAGCTCGGTGACCCGGCCGGTGACGTTGGAGCCGATGCGCGCCACGTTGTGCTCGTCGAAGTCGATACGACCCACCACCGACAAGGGCTCGACCACCGGTCGACGCTCGACCGTGGCCTGCTTGAGGCGTTCGACGAGGCTGTCGGGCGGCTGAACCACGGCTGGATCCCGAGCCGGACGGGTGACAGCGGGCGACTTGGCGGGCGCTGCAGCAGTGGTCGGTGGGGCGCTGCCCTCGGCAGGCGGCGCAGGCGCCTTGTCGCAGGCGGACAGCATCAGGGCGATCAAGGCCAGCGCGGCGACTCGCGGCGCGGCGCAAAAGGGTGCCGCAAGCGAAGGACGGCGATCGACGGGGTGTGAAGTCGGCTTCATGGTCATTCCATCTCGGGACGCAGACGCTCGAGCTCGACCAGTGCGGCGCTCAGCTCATAGCGGGTGGTGTTCAGTTCGGTGCGGACTTGCCGCAGCGTGCGTTGGGCATCGAGCGTGTCGAGAATGCCGCGCTCGCCATAGCGATAGGCGGCTTCGGCCACCCGCAGCGCCGATTGCGCTTCGCGCAGAATCCCCGACTCGTAGGCACGGACCTGCTCCAGCGCGATGCGATAGCGCTGCCAGGCGACATCCAGGGCCTGCACCAGTTGCAGCTCGCGGTCGGCCAGCGCCTGGCGCATGCGCTCGGCGTCGGCCTGGGCTTCGGCGATCGGCCCCTCGCGTCGGTCGAAGATCGGGATCGACATCAGCACCCCGAGCCGGGCATCGAGCGCCTCGGGCACCCGATCGGCGCTGGCGCGCAGCGCAAAGGCTGGACGTGCGCGTTCGCGCTCCAGGGCCGCGCGCGCCTCGGCATGGCGCAGCTCGGCCCGAATCGACTGCAACTCGGGATGGCGGGCCAGCATCTCGTCCCGGATCGTGCCGAAGGCCGCCGGCGCCTCGTGGCTGTCGACCAGACTGGCGGCCAGCCTGAAGGGCTGGGGCAGACCCGGACCGGTGAACCGGCGCAGCTCGGCCTGCGCCTGATTGACCCGCAGCCGCGCGGCCTGCGCCGCCCGCCGGGCATTGAGCAGTTCAGCATCGGCCCGGATCAGCTCGAAGCGGGGCGACTCGCCGCTGTCGACCCGAACCGAGACGCGGCTTCGGATCTGCTCGGCGATCGCCAGGTCTTCCGCCGCCAGGGTGGCGCTGGCCTGCAAGCGCAGCACGTCGTACCAGCGCAATTTCAGTTCGGCGATGAACTCGCGCTCGAAGGCATTGGAGCCCGCGCGGGCCTGATCGATGCCGGTCAGGGCCACGGCTTCGCGGGAACGACGCAGTGAAGTGCGCTCCAGGGGTTGCAGCACCGACAGCACGCCGCTTGCGCCACGCAGGGCACCGTCGGCCTGCGGACTCTGGCGACCGAGCTGCAGCTCGAGCTCAGGGTTGGGCCGGGCACGAGCGGTCAGCAGGCCGGCCTCGGCGCCCGTGATACGCAGACGGGAGGAGGCCAGCGCGGGATGGTTGCGCCGCGCATGGTCGATCAGCTGGGCCAGGGTGAGGGAGGGCACGTCGTCAGCGGGCAGTGCAGACACGGCGGACGGCGCAACAGGGACAACAGGGACCGGGGACGGCGTCTGCGTCTGCGCCTGCGCACCGCCGGACGCGGCAAGGCAGGCCAGGATCAGACAGGCCGAGGCAAGAGGCGCACGCCGAGCGCGCGGCACAGGGGCTCGCAACAAATTCATCAAGGTCTCGTTCAGGACGGCTCGCACCCGGTCAACGCCAAGTGCGCACCGGATGCCATGCGATGCGCCTGCACGGCAGGGCACCGAGGAAACAGCAATGTGGGGCGGCGCACAGCGTGCGCTGCAGCCTCAGGCGAACGACGGCGGGCGCAGCGGCGGCGGCAGGAATGCATCCGGGGACGCACGGTCTCCCGCTGCGGGCGGGCCGGCACCCCCCAAGGGGAAGCTGCCCGCGCTCGCCGCCAGCGGCTGCAGGCTGTCGACCACCTCGGAGTACTCGCCCAGCGCCACCGACTCAGGCTGCTGGGGGCAGCAGCCCGCCATGGTTTCGATCGGCAACTCGCCGGTCAGCGCGTCATGCGCGGTCTCCAGGGGCGGCGCGTCATCCACCCTGAGGGCGACCTCGAAGGACTCGCCCATCGGCACGGAGGCGCTCGGCACCATCGACATCCAGCTCGACACCACCAGCACCAGCAGGAACACGACGCGCACGAGCAGGTCAGCGCACGCAGGTGCGCCGCGCTGATCGAAACCGGCCGGAGGTTCGTGACGAAGCATAACGGAGTGCAGGAGGAGGGCGAAGGCCGAAAGCGGCCCAAGCCGGAGTATCACTCAGGTCGCCATTATCCCCACAATGAAAGGGCATTCGCCCGGATCTGGCGTGCGTTTTCGTGACGCAGGTCACATAACGTGCACGGGCTTGATCCGGGCCAGCGTCTCGGCAAGCGCATCCTTGGCCAAGGATGCGTCATGGTCCAGCTGCAGGCCAGTCCAGAAACTTTCGTTGAGTCCGAAATAACGCGACAGACGCAAGCCGGTATCCACGGTGACGGCCCTCTTGCCTGAGATGATCTCGCTGATCCGCATCTGCGGCACGCCAATCTCCTTGGCGAGTCGATAGGCGGAAATGCCCATCGGCTCGAGAAATTCATGGAGCAGGATGTCACCGGGCCTGGGATAGGGAACTTTGCGCATGGCACGCTCTATCAGTGGTAATCGACGATTTCAACGTCCAGCACCCTGCCGTCGACAAAACGAAAGCAGATGCGCCATTGATCGTTGATGCGGATACTCCAAGAACCCTTGCGGTCGCCCTTCAGTGCTTCGAGTCGGTTGTTGGGCGGGATTCGCAACTCCTCCAATCGAGCAACACGATGAAGGATGGCGAGTGTGCGAAGAGCAACTGTCTCGATGTTTCGAGACCGGGCAATGCGCTGACCGTGGAACAGGGATTCGGTCTCGCGGCATCGAAAGGAAACAATGGACATGCCTCAAATAATATCGTTACACGATAGTCTCGTCAATCGTTAGTACCCGTCAGCACCTCCATCCATAACCTCGCCGGCTACACTGGCGCACAGCCAAACCGACTTCGACACCGCGCTCATGACCACTCGCTCATCCGCCCGCCGCAGCCTGCTTGCCGCCGGCGCAGGACTCGCCACCCTCAGCCTGAGCGGCGCAGCCCGCGCCCAAGCCTGGCCCGCCCGGCCGCTTCGCATCGTGGTCGTCTACCCGAGCGGGGGCGTGAGCGATTCGGTGGCGCGACTGATTGCACCGCGCCTGGGCGAGCGCCTGGGCACCCCGGTGGTCGTGGAGAACAAGGGCGGCGCAGGCGGCAGCATCGGCATGGACGCGATGGTGAAGTCGACCGACGGCCACACCATCGCCTTTGCCGCCGTGAGCCCGGTGACGCTCAATCCGCACATCATGAAGGTGCCTCACGACGCACTCGCCGATGTGGTGCCGCTGGCCAGCGTGATGGTCTCGCCGGTCTATCTGCTGGCCACGTCGAGCTTTTCAGGCCGCAGCTTTTCCGACGTGCTGGCGCAGTCCCGGGCGAAGCCCGGGTCGCTGCGAATCGCCACGTCCGGTGTCGCCAGCGTGGGCCACATCATGGTCGAGCAGTTGCGCGACAAGGCGAAGATCGATGTGGTCCACGTGCCCTACAAGGGCGGCAGCCAGGTGATCACCGATGCCATCGGTGGTCAGTTCGAGCTGATGACCACCAATCCGAGTTCCGCGGTGAACCCGCATGTCGACAAGGGCACGCTGCGCCTGCTGGCCGTGGGCGCGCCGCGTCGGCTGGAGTCGCACCCGGACATCCCGACCTTCGCCGAGCTGGGTTTTCCGGACGCGAACCTGACCTCGACCTTCGGCTTCTTTGCGCCGGCGTCCCTGCCGCGCGCCGTGGTGCAACGGGTGCACGACGAGATCAATGCGCTGCTGGCCCTGCCCGATGTGCGCAAGCGCCTCATCGATTACGACAACCTGCCGGCGCCCTCCTCGCAGGCCGATTTCGCGGCCCTGGTCAAGCGCGAATCCGAGGCCAATGCCCGCATCGTGAAGTCGGCGAACATCCGCGCCGATTAGGTTGCAGGGACTGAAGAAGCTGAAGAGGTGGGCCTCAATCGCGCAGGCGAGCGTGCAACCAGGCACCGGCCTGCAGCAGCATCACATCCTGATACGCCGGCGCAATCAGCTGCAGCCCGATCGGCAGGCCGCGTGCGCCCGTGCCCAGCGGCAGATGCAGGCAAGGCAGACCCAGCAGCGTCCAGCTGCGACAGAACACCGGGTCGCCTGTGCCCTGCTCGAGGGCAGGCGCCTCGCCGATGGCACTGGGCGCGATCAGCAGGTCGTGATCCTCGAAGAGGGTATCGACCCGCTGGCGCGCCCCCTGCCAGCGCGCGAGGTTGGCGGCATGCGCTGAACCGTCGACCTGCAGGCCCGCGGCGATCATGGCGGCCAGCCGCGGGCTCAGCAGTTCGGGGTGACGAATGCGTTCATCGGACAGGCTGCGGGCCATCTCGAACTGCATGACCGCAGTCTGCTGGGCGCCCAGCCCGGCAAACCATTCGGGCGCCTGCACCGCAGACGCGCTGCGCACCACGCCGTCCAGGCGCCCGCGAACCCGCTCGATCAGGGCGCGCACATCGGCATCGAGCAGGCCGTCATCGGGACCTTCGAAGAGACCCACGCGCAGCGATCGGGTGGCCACGCCGGCCAGCGGCACCCGCAGTGCGGCATCCGATGTCAGCACGCTGGCAAAGAGCCCGACATCCGGGACGCTACGGCCGAACAGCCCGACGGTATCGAGCGATTCGCTGAGCATCTTGAGCCCGGTCCTCGAGATGCGACCCCAGGTCGGCTTGAATCCGACCACCCCGCAAAAGGCCGCAGGCCGGATGACCGAACCGGCGGTCTGCGTGCCGGTGGCCAGGGGCACCATCGCATCGGCCACAGCCGCGGCCGACCCGCTGGACGAGCCGCCCGGCGTGCAGCCCAGGTCATGCGGATTGCGGGTCGGGCCCGGATGGTAGGTGGCGAACTCGGTGGTCACGGCCTTGCCCATCAGCACACCACCGGCCTCGCGGCTCAGGGCGACCACCGCGGCATCCTGCTGCGGCACATGGTCGGCATGAATCGGCGAGCCGTAGCGCGTGGGCAGGCCGCGCGTGTCGAACACATCCTTGATCGCCACCGGCAACCCATGCAGCGGACCGCGCCAGGCGCCCGCGTCGAGTGCGCGCGCAGCAGCCAGCGCGCCCTCGCGATCGATGTGCACGAAGGCCTTCACCTGGGCTTCGCGCGCATCGATGCGCTCCAGGCAGGCGCGCAGCAGGGCTTCGGCGGTGAGTTCGCGGCGCTCGAGCCGAGCGGCCAGCGCGCTGGCGTCAAGGGTGTTCGGGGCAGATGTCATGGGTCGAGTCTCGCGGACGCAATGATCTGGCACCCTACACCAGTCGGCGCGCGAGCGCGTCCAGCGCGTCCATGCCCTTGAAGGCGACGGTCGCGCGCCAGCCGAATACCCGGGACGCGGTCTCGATCGTGTTCGGATCGAGCACGACGCAGGCCGTGCGAACCCCTGTGCCGCGGGCCTGCCTCACTGCCTGACGCGCATCAGCCACCAGATAGTCGGCATCGTGG
>JBILSK010000397.1:0-3271 GCA_044372165.1 Burkholderiaceae bacterium
TTGCCGTCCACCGCGCCCGGTTGATCGCCAACATGGTGCCCACCGGTCGCTCGCCCGAGCTGTCCGCCGCGCAGCTGCAAGCCATCGGGTTTTCACTGGCGATCTGGCCCGCCGCATTGATGAGCGTGGCCTGCGGCGCCATGGCCCAGGCCTTGCAGCACCTGCAGGCACACGGCACGACGGCCGGCACGCCGGCACCCACCTTCAACATGAATCAGCTGCACGAACTGATGGGCTTTCCGGAGGTCTGGGCCTTCGAGAAGCGCTGGGCGCAGCCGGAGTGAGGCCTCGTCCAGCCCTGGCACTCCTGGCCGCTGGCGCTCAGGTGTGTTGCAGCGCAAAAACCGCCTCGGGCCGTGATGATTGGTATTCTGATGTTGAATATCTCGACGTTTTTAGGGCGTTTTAGCCCCAACACCGCACAGATCGATACATTCGGCAACAACTTCATGTTGCAGCGCGACAGAAACCTGCGTACAGTCGTTTCTGTCTCCTCCACCTCCTCATTAGGTGGTTTCAGCCCGCACCGCTTGGTGCGGGCTTTTTTCTTTGTGCGTCCGGCTGACGCGCCCTCAGGGGCGCACCCGTCTCCCCCTCAGCGCACGTTCAAGGCCCCACCCAGCTTGCGACGCCACTCCGACACCAGTTGCGGCTGCGAGGCCGCCAGGTCGAAGACCTGCACCATGCGCCGCCGGCCGATGTCGTCCTGGAAGGTGCGGTCGCGCAGCACGATCTCGATCAGCTGCTCGAGCGCCGGCAGCCACTCCTTGTAGTCGATGTAGTACTCGGCCAGATCCAGACGTCCCTGCAGGTCAGCGGGATGGTCGCGTACGCGGTCAATCAATTCGTGAGGGGTGGGCGGCTTGGCCGCTTCGACCGCGTCAGCCACCTGCTGCATCAGTTGCCCGACCTGGGGATCGGCTTTCGCCTGCGCCGACAGGGCATCGAGCTGAGCCTGGGCAGCCGCGGGATCGCCTGCGGCCAGCAGCAGCTGCGCATAGAGCAGTCGCGCCGAGTCATTGGCCGGATCCAGCGCCAGCGCCTTCTTCGCATGCTCGGTGGCCGCCGCCTGATCACCGCGATCGAGCGCGGCCCCGGCCTGCTCGAGCTCGATGTCGGCCGGGTTGGGCATCAGCCGATCGATGAACTCGCGCAGCTGCCCCTCGGGCAGCACGCCCTGGAACTGATCGACCGGCTGGCCGCCGACGAAGGCGAAGACCGTCGGAATCGAGCGGATGCGAAAGTGCTGGGCGAGCTGCTGCTCCTGGTCACTGTCGATCTTGACCAGCTTGAAACGCCCACCGTAATCCTGCTCGAGCTTTTCCAGCAGAGGGCCCAGCGTCTTGCACGGGCCGCACCAGGGAGCCCAGAAATCGACCAGAACCGGGACCTGCATCGAAGCGTCGATGACGTCGGCCTGAAAGGACTGAATCGTGGTGTCGATACTCATGGCGATGTCGTGTCGATCGAGAGGTTGAGGGAGGCCCACATTCTTGCATGAGCGCGCCGTCCGCTTCAGCGCACCGGTGCTAGCATCGCGGCCCGTACTGGCCACGCAGGCGCCACGCAGGCGAGACCCCCTCCGGATGATGACGCGAGTGCCGACCCCCGCCGAGCTGGACCCCGCACTGGACAGACTGGGCGACCTGATCGACCGGCTGCGACCCACCGATCCGGAGAATATCGACGAGGCCGAGCGCAGGATCCGCAACGAGTGCGCCCGGCTGCGCGCGCAGCCGCAGGAAGCGGCCGAGCTGCAGCGCGACATCGAGTGCCTGCTGGCCCTGCCTCGCCAGACCTCGCTGTGGACCGAGTCCGGCGTGCGCTCGGGAGCCGGATTCGGCCTGGAGCTCGGCCAGCGCGTGGCCAACCGCGCCCTCCCCGCCCTGCCCGACCCCGAGCAGCTGCGCGATCAGGTCGAACGCCTCTTTCGCGACCCCGACGATCACGAATGGGTCGAGCAGATCGCCGACAGCGTCTGGATCGAGCTTGGCGAGGTGCTGGAGCTGGACCGCATCAGCTCGTCGCCGGCATTCACCGGACACATCCTCGATTCCGTGCGAGTGCTGTCCTACCGCATCGCAGGCGCCGCGCTGGACCGCGAACTGCTGCGTGCCGACCCGTTGCTGGAAGAGCCCACCACGCCGTTTCTGGCCCTCAATGCCTGGCTGATCCCCATCCTGGAGCGCATTCGGGCCGGCGGCGAGCACGCAACCGACGAGGAAGCCCGCATGACGCGCGCCCTGGTCGTGAGCTGCACCCAGGTGCTGGAGCGGGTCGCCCGGCAAGCGACCGAACGCGGCATCAGCGTCCGGCTCACCTACCTCACGGCCGGCCTGAATGAGTGCCTGGACCGCATGAGCCTGCTGGCAGGTCTGCACATTCCGGAAGAACGCGCACGCAGCGCGGTGAGCCTGTTCAAGGTGCTGGCGCGCAGCGAACAGAACCGCCATGAACTGCGCGCCTTTGCCGGCGACACGCTGAGCCTGCTGGCACGCAATGTCACCGACCACTCGGGCCGCAAGGGCGAGCATTACGTGGCCGGCAATCGCGCCGAATGGTTCGAGATGCTGCGCGCTGCGGCCGGCGGTGGGGCAGTCATCGCAGTCATGGCGTTTCTGAAGCTGTGGATCAGCCTGCTGAATCTGCCGCCGCTCACTGAAGGCATCGCGTTCGGGCTGCTCTACGGCCTGAGCTTCGTGCTGATCCATCTGCTCGGTTTCGCGGTGGCCACCAAGCAGCCGGCGATGACCGCGGCCGCAATCGCCAGCACGCTGGACGGGCCACGGCCGATCAACTTCGTGCGCCTGGTGGACTTCGTCCAGAACCTCATCCGCACGCAGTTCATTGCGGTGGTCGGCAATGTGGCGGTCGCGCTACCACTGGCCTGGCTGATCGCCCAGGCACTGATCGCGCTGACCGGACATCCACCCGGACCGCTGCCCAAGCTCGAGAAGATGCTGACCGAGCTGCATCCGATCTCCGGTGCGTTGCTCTTTGCTGCGGTGGCCGGCGTCGGCCTGTTTCTCACCGGTCTGGTCTCGGGCTATTTCGACAACCAGGCGCGCTATCACCGCATCGGCGAGCGCGTGGCGCATTCGCCCGCGCTGCGCCGACGCTTCGGCGAAGATCGCGCTCGCCGACTGGGCGATTTCTTCGACCAGCACTACGGCGCCATTCTGGGGAACCTGTTCGTCGGGATGTACCTGGGCATGGCGACCGCCATCGGGCGAATCACCGGCCTGGGCCTGGACATCCGCCACGTGACCCT
>JBILSK010000398.1:0-3263 GCA_044372165.1 Burkholderiaceae bacterium
CAGCGCGGTCTCGTAGAGACCCTTGAAGAAGGCATCGGCCGGGATCGCGCGTGCGTCGGTGTGGACGGTGGCACCCAGACCGAGCACACCGGCCGGATAGCAGGCGGCCGGATCGTTCAAACCGAGGCTGCCGCCAATCGTGCCGCGTGCGCGGACTGCCGGGTCGCCGATGCCCTCGGCCAGCGCAGCCAGCGCGGGCAGGGCACGCTGCACCTCGGCCGAGGCCGCCACCATGGCATGGGGTGTCATGGCCCCGATGCGCACCGACTGCGCAGTCACGGTGATGCCGACCAGGTCGCCGACTCGACCGAGGTCGATCAGGTCGGAGGGCGCGGACAGCCCGAACTTCATGGCCGGCAGCAGGGACTGGCCGCCCGCCAGGTAACGGCCGTCATCGGCGCCGGATGCCGCGGTGCGGGCCTGGGCGACGCTCGCGGGACGGTGATACTCGAAGTTGTTCATCGCGTGAGCCTCAGGGAATGTTGACGACCCGCGTCGGGGCCACTCGGCCCTGCAGCGCGTTCCAGACTTTTTCGGCGGTGAGAGGCATCTGCACGGTGAGCGCCGTGTCGGTGCGGCCGGCCCGCCACAGGGCGTCGACCACCGCGTTCACCACCGCAGGGGTGGCGCCGATGGTGCCCAGTTCGCCCACGCCCTTGACGCCCAGCGGATTGTTGGTCGACGGAGTGGTCTGATCGAGTTCGGTATGAAAGCGCCGGATGATGTCGGCACGTGGCAGCGCATAGTCGTTGAGCGAGCCGGTCTGCAGCTGGCCGGATTCGCGGTCGTAGACGACTTGCTCGCACAGGGCCTGACCGATGCCCTGGACCGCTCCGCCATCGAGCTGGCCACGCACGATCATCGGGTTGACGACTCGACCGACGTCGTTCATCGAGCTGTACGAGACGATCGCGACATCGCCGGTGTCCGGGTCGAGCTCGACTTCACAGATGTGGCAGCCGTTCGGCCAGGTCGGGCCGGACACGGTGGTGGTCGACTCCAGCCAGACCTGACGGCCGGGTTGGCGCGCGGCCAGCTCGAAGAGGTCGATGCTGCGGTCGGTGCCGGCAATGGTGAAGCGGCCGCGCTGGTACTCGATGTCGCCGGCAGCAGCTTCCAGCGCGTCTGCGGCCAGCGAGCGGGTCATCTCGACCATCTTCACCGAGCCTTCCTTGAGCGCCGAGCCGGCGGTGAACAGCGAGCGCGAGCCGGCGCTGCCGAAACCGGTGCCGCGATCGGTGTCGCCCTGGATGATGCGGATCTTGTCGATCGGCACGCCGAAGACGTCATGCGCGAGCTGCGCATAGGTCGTGACGATGCCCTGGCCCATGGCCATGGTCGCGGTGAAGATCTCGATGAAGCCGTCACCCGAGACGCTGACCGTGACCCGCTCCTCGAAGGAATTGCCGCTGGTCCATTCCAGGAACGAGGCCATGCCGCGACCGCGCAGCTTGCCGTGCGCCTTGGACTGCGCCAGGCGAGCCTCGAAGCCGGCCCAGTCGGACTGGGCCACGGCCTGCTTCGTGATGGAGGCAAAGTTGCCCACGTCATAGACCTGGCCCATCGGGTTCTTGTAGGGGAACCGGTCGTTGGGGATCATGTTGCGCAGGCGCAGCTCGGCCTGGTCGATGCCGAGCTTGCGTGCGGCAGCATCCATCAGGCGCTCGATGTTGTAGATCGCCTCGGGACGGCCGGCACCGCGATACGCGCCGGTCGGCGCGGTGTTGGTGAGCACCGCGCGGAAGCGATAGTCAATCACCGGGATGTCGTAGATGCTGGTGCCCACCCAGGGGCCGATCAGCAGCTGGATGGCCACGCCCTGTCCGATGGCATAGCCGCCGACATTGGCCAGCGACATCACGCGCAGGGCCAGCACACGGCCGTTGGCATCCAGCGCCAGCTCGCCCCGGGTCGAGAGATCTCGACCGGCGATCGAGGCCTGGAATTCATCGCTGCGATCAGCCACCCACTTCACCGGTCGGCCCAGCTTCAGGGCACTCCAGGCGACGATCGCGTCTTCCGGATAGAGGCCGGTCTTCATGCCGAAGCCGCCGCCGACATCGCCGACGATGACGCGGATCTTGTCCTTCTCGATGCCCAGCACCGCGGTCGCCAGCGCATCGCGCACACCACTGGGCGATTGGGTCGACAGACGCAGGGTAAGACGGCCGGTCGCTGCATCCGGCATCGCCAGGGCAGCACGCGGTTCCATCGGGACGGCATTGAGCCGCTGATGGGTGAGGTCCAGCGCGACAACGTGTGCGGCGCGCGCAAAGGCGTCGGCGGCGGCGGCCACATCCCCGTGGCGCGCCTCGGCGGCGATGTTGCCCGGGGCATCTGCCCACAACGCGACGGCATCTGGGGCGATCGCGTCGAACACGTCGGTGACGGCGGGCAGCTCTTCGTACTCCACCCAGACCGCGTCGCGGGCGTCCTGGGCCTGCGCCCGGGTGCTGGCCAGCACCGCGACGACCGCGTCGCCGACGAAGCGGACTTCTTCCGGTGCCATCGCATGGCGCGGCGGTGAGGCAGCGGGGCTGCCATCGGGTTTCTTGAAGCCTGCCACGGTGGGCAGGGGTTTCACCCCGGCCGCCACCAGGTCGGCGCCGGTGAACACGGCCACCACGCCGGGCATCTCGCGCGCTGCGGCGGTATCGATGTTCACGATGCGCGCATGGGCATGAGGCGAGCGCAGCACGCACAGATGCAGCGCGTCGGGTGCCTGGGCATCGTCGGTATACAAGCCGGTGCCCGAGACGAGGGTCGGGTCTTCGACCCGTCGCACGGAGTGGCCGCTGCCGAAGCGGCCGATGTCGGTCTGGTCGTTCACGTGGAGCTCCTGATGATCAGCGACCGGACATCGCCGAGGCGGCCTTGCGGACCGATTCGGCGATGTTCACGTAGCCCGTGCACCGGCACAGGTTGCCTTCGAGCGCATGGTCGATCTGCTCATCGGTCGGGTGGGGGCAGCGCGCCAGCAGCGCAGTGGTGCTCACCACCATGCCTGGCGTGCAAAAACCGCATTGCAGACCATGGCATTCCATGAAGGCCTGCTGGACCGCGCTGGGTGCGTCGGGCGTGCCCAGGCCTTCGATGGTGGTGATTGCGCGACCCTCGGCCTGCACGGCCAGGGTGGCGCAGGAGCGGATCGGCTGGCCGTCGAGCATGACCGTGCAGGCGCCGCACTGGCTGGTGTCGCAGCCGACATGAGTGCCGGTCAGCCCCAGGGTGTCGCGCAGCAGGTCGACCAGCAGCAGTCGATT
>JBILSK010000399.1:0-3256 GCA_044372165.1 Burkholderiaceae bacterium
TCGCTGGACATCGTTGCCACCCTGGACTGCCGACAAGGCTCGCTTCGCGCCGGCCTGGCGAAGACCTCAGTCGAGGACGTCGACCTGATCCTGCTCGATCTGACGCGGGATGGCTCAGCCGAACTCGATGCCTGGGCCCCGATCGCGCGGCAGCATCCGAAGGCAGGGGCCGTGTTGCTGATCGAACGCGATGAGCCGGAAGTGCTGCGCAAGGCACTGCGGATGGGCGTGCTGGAAGTCATCCAGTTGCCGGTGAATCAGACCGAATTCGCGGAAGTCATCGAACGCGCACGCGCCGCTGCGGTGGCGCAATCGGGCGCCGCAGTCAGCGCTTCCACCGCTTCCACCGCGCCCGCCGAGGCAACTCCTGCCGAGCCGCTCGAGGCCAAGTCGCCGGTGGCCCCCCCGCCACGTGTCGCGCCACACGTCTCGACAAGTGGCGCCTCCAGCGTACCGCGCCTCGGCCGCATCCATGTCTTCACCTCCTGCAAGGGTGGCGCAGGCACGACCTTTCTGGCCGCCAACACCGGCTATGCGCTGGCAGCGAACCCGGCAGCCCGCGTGCTGCTCATCGATCTCAATCCGCAGTTCGGCGATGCAGCCCTGCTGCTGTCCGAGAAGCAGCCGGTGGCCAGCGTGG
Source organism: Burkholderiaceae bacterium (assembly GCA_044372165.1). GTDB lineage: Bacteria > Pseudomonadota > Gammaproteobacteria > Burkholderiales > Burkholderiaceae_E > UBA4615. Next base: position 641 of record JBILSK010000399.1, read on the forward strand.
TGGACATCGTGCGCAGCATCAGCACGCTGGACCGCACCTTGATCGACTCCAGCGTGCTCGAAGTGCTGCCGAACTATTTCGTGCTGGCCGCGCCCGAAGATCCAATCCCCAGCAACGGGGTGCGCCCGCCCGACGTCGAAGCGTTGCTCACCTTCGTGCGCCAGCATTTCGACCACATCGTGCTCGACATCGGGCAGCCCCTGGAAGCCAACAGCGTGCAGGCTCTGGACATGGCCGACACCGTGCTGCTGGTGCTGCAACAGACCCTGCCCTTCGTGCGCGATGGCAAGCGACTGGTGGAAGCCTTCAACTCGCTCGACTATGGCGTGAACAAGGTTCACCCCATCGTGAACCGGGTCTACAAGGACGCGGAAGTCACCATCGGAGACATCGAGCGTGCGATCGGCCGCAAGGTGTCTGGAGCCGTCCCCGCTGACTCCAAGGCGGCGATCACCTCGATCAATCAAGGGGTAGCCCTGCTCAAGCTGTCGCCCGACAATCCGGTGTCGCGCGCCATCCAGCGCATCGCAGCCGATCTGACGACCAAGGCCGAGCCTGCACCCGCTGCGGGTGCCAAGGCCTGGCTGGCGCGCCTGTTCCGAAAGCACTGAATCAGACGGAGAGCTACCGATGATGTCATCCCTTCGCGCTCGCCTGGGCGCCATCGACTCGAGCACGGCCTCGGGACGCGATCTCACTGCCCGTCTGCCGACAGCACCGGTGCAGACCGGCAAACGGATGGACGAGCTGCGCCAGCGCATTCACGAGAAGCTCGTCGAGCGCATCGACCTCAAGCGACTGCAGCGCCTGGACCCTGAACATGTCCAGGAGGAACTGCGCGTGCTGACCGAGCAGTACCTCAACGAGGAACAGGTGGCACTGTCGGATCTCGAGCGCCGTGCGCTGATCCGCGACATTCGCAACGAGATGCTGGGCCTCGGCCCGCTGGAGATCCTGCTGGCCGACCAGAGCATCTCGGACATCCTGGTCAACACGCACAAACAGGTCTGGGTCGAACGCGGCGGCAAGCTGGAACTGACCGAGGTCAAGTTCGACAGCGAGGCCCATCTGCTGCGCATCATCGAGAAGATCGTCTCGGGGGTGGGACGAAGGGTCGATGAATCGAGCCCGATGGTCGATGCGCGACTGGCCGATGGGTCGCGGGTCAATGCCATCATTCCCCCGCTGGCGGTCGATGGCGCACTGATGTCGATCCGGCGGTTTTCCTCGACGCCGCTGAAGATGCCCGACCTGCTCAAGAAGGGCGCACTGAACGAGCCGATGGCCGCCACCCTGCTTGCCCTGGCAGCGGCCAAGACCAACATGCTGATCTCGGGGGGCACCGGCAGCGGCAAGACCACCTTGCTCAACATCCTGTCTTCGGCCATTCCGCCGCATGAGCGGATCGTGACCATCGAGGACGCAGCCGAACTGCAATTGCAGCAGCCGCACGTGGTGCGCCTGGAAACCCGTCCGCCGAATGTCGAGGGCAACGGCGAGGTGACCCAGCGCGCACTGGTGAAGAACTCGCTGCGAATGCGCCCCGATCGGGTCATCCTGGGCGAGGTGCGCGGACCGGAAGCCTTCGACATGCTGCAGGCCATGAACACCGGCCATGAGGGTTCCATGGCCACCGTGCACGCCAACACGCCGCGCGATGCGCTCACCCGACTCGAGAACATGATCGGCATGGCCAGCACCGGGCTGACCGCCCGTGCGATTCGCCAGCAGATTGCCTCCGCGATCTCGGTGATCATCCAGGCCAATCGACTGCCTGACGGTCAGCGCAAGATCACCAGCATCCTGGAGATCACCGGCATGGAAGGCGAGAACCTCACCAGCCAGGAAATCTTCGTCTTCAAGAACCTGGGGATCGGTCCGGACGGCAAGATCCAGGGGAAGTTCGTGGCCACCGGCATTCGTCCCCGCTTCATGGAACGATTGAAAGTATCCGGCTACTCGCTGCCGGACGACACCTTCGATCCGAACCGCTGACGCACGCGGCTCAAGCGCCCAGGGGCACGCATGAACCTGTTCGCCATCGCCAGCGCCGCCCTGTTCTTCGTGGCGGTCTTCCTGGCCATCGAAGGGCTGTATCTCTGGTGGAGCACCAATCGCACCAAGCAGGCCCGTCGACTGGCCCGAAGGCTGGCGAACACCCAGGGTGGCACGGCAGCGGTTGCGAGCAGCGTGCTGCGCGACAACCGCCTGGGGGCAAACCCCGCACTGGAAGCACTGTTCGCCCGTCTGCCCGGCTTCGAGCAGACCGCGGGCCTGCTGGCCCAGGCCAATGTGAACTGGAGCCCGGTGCTGCCGATTCTGGGGTCGGCTGCCATCGTCGTCCTGGGCACGCCGCTGTCCTGGCTGGTCTTCGGCTCGAAGCTGCTCGGATTTTTCGCTGCCTGCGCGGCGGCCAGCCTGCCCTGGGTGGTGTTCACCATCATCAAGGGCAATCGGCTCAAGCGTGTGGAGGAATTGCTGCCTGACGCTTTGGACATGCTCAGTCGTTCGCTGCGAGCCGGACATTCGCTCACCAGCGCCTTGAAGATCGTCGGTGAAGAGATGCCAGCGGACATCGCCGAGGAGTTTCGTCGTACGGTCGACGAGATCAATTTC
>JBILSK010000400.1:0-3244 GCA_044372165.1 Burkholderiaceae bacterium
CACCCGCGGGCTCATCGACACCATGGTGACGACGTTCAACTCGCAGCTGGCCGGGCAACTTTCTGGCGTTGCGCAGGTGCGTCTGGTCGACCTGTATTCGCGGAGCAAGGATCAAGTCGCCAATCCGACCAAGTACGGTATCAGCAGCGTGAGCGCCGTGGCCTGTGGGACCAATGCGCTGGGCACGACCTCGCTGGTCTGCAACGGCACCAACGTGGTTGCCGGCGACGTCTCGCGCTATGCCTTTGCCGATGACGTCCACCCGTCGGCCTACGGCCAGCAGCTGATCGCGCAGTTCCTCTCTGCCGAGCTGACGGCTGCCAACTGGCGCTGACGCACCCACGTCCGGATCGCGTCGCCCTGACGCGATCCGGCGCTGCAGAACCCCTGCGTTTCTGCGGCCCTCAGGTGCTGAGGGGGCCGCCTTCCTGGACTCGCAGCGCCTGCCTGGCGACCTCGGCGTCCACCAGCGGAAATACATCGAACTCCGCCGGGATCATTTCCGACCATTCGGTGAGCAAGGTGTGCAGCCGCTCGTTGGACGCCACATCGAACACCGCGGCCACACCGCGGCCTACCCTCGGATAGGCATGGCGCACCTCGCCCCCGGCCTGCAGCGGCGCGAGCCATGTCCAGTAGGCCTGGCGCGTGCTGGCGACCGTCGACGGCCGCTCGGGACGCGGGTGACTCACCACCAGAAACAGCATCTCAGGCCTGCACCAGCGTCACGCGCGTGCCGCACAGCAGGACAGTGCCTTGAGCGTCGATGCAGCCGCGCGCCGCGGCCCGCCGCTTCACTTCCGCGATGTCACGCACCGCGACATCGATGGCGCCGACACCGTCGCCGCGGCCATCGCGCGCCGGCACGAAGCGGATCATCCCTTCGTCCAGTTTCATCTCGAAGCTGTCGCCTGCCTGGACCACCGGCTTGCCCAGCACCTCCGACCAGCGACGGGCCAGGGCGGGGGGATCTTCTGCCTGCACGTCCACCGCGGTGATGGCCACCGACACGTCGGTCGGCGCGTGCTCCTTCCATTTGGGGCCGCCCCATTCCCAGCGCTCCCAGGGAATCATCTTGTCGATGGACAGAATCGCGCCGCCCACATCGCGCGGATGCAGGTGCGAGGCGAACACGCCATCGGGGCGGTCGTATTGCGCCACGGTGCGCACGCCATGGCTGGCGGCCAGGGCCCGCGCCGCATCAATATCCTCGACCTGCAGGATCACCATGTAGCCGCCGTTGCCATGGCGCTTTTCAAGCAGCCGACCGGCCGTGGTGCCTTCGGTAACAGGTGCGACGATCTCCAGAAAGGTGTTGCCTACCGGCATCACCACGTTTTCCAGGCCGTACTTGCCTACCGCCGGGTCGATGAAGCCCACCTCGATGCCGAGCACCGCCGTGATGTCATCGGCCGACGGATGAACATGGTCGGCCACCAGCGCAATCTGTCTGAGTCGGATCATTGAACGTGTCTCCTTGTGGTCGACCCGATCTTCTCACGGGCGCGTGGTTCATCTGACGAAGTAGAAATCGCCGACGACCTGGTCGTAGACTGCCGGTACCTGCTCATGACCAATGGATTGCGCTGCTTCAACCACGCGCTTGCGGACCTCCCTGATCACGGTGTCCACGCGCACGCCCGGTTTGGCCATCTCGCGCAGGAGCATTCGGGTGAACAGGCTATTCGGCTCAGAGTCTCCCGGGCCAAGGCGATCGAGTGCCTGCTGACCTGCGCCAGCCGAATAGACCACCATCTGACCTGTTGCAGCCTGGGTCGGCGCAAGGCCCCGTCCGCGACCGGCGATGGCACGTCCGCTTCTTGGAAAGGGGTTGTCGCGACATGCGTCGATGATCGCGAGGGTGAGTTTCACGCGGCGGTCCGCAAGATCGTCGAGGATCCGTTGCAAGGGCATTGCGTCATCACGAACCTGCTCTTCGCTTTCGCCGCGGATGTCGACCGGCAGAAGGTAATTGATCGCACCGAGCTGAACACCGTGTCCCGCGAAAAAGAACACGGCTTCGTCACCGCCTTCCAGGCTTGTCCTGAACTCGCGCAGAGACGCCTTCATCTGACGCTCATCCAGGTCAAGCCGAACCGTGACCGTGTAGCCCATCGAGGCCAGCGTGCGGCCAATTGCCTGCGCATCGGCACGCGCATTGAGCAGTGGTGTGACCGCGGTGTATCGGTCGTTGCCGATCACCAAGGCCTTGCGGTTCGTGGCGAGAGGCGCAATGTCGCTTGGCTTTGAGCTCGCCTGAGGCGCGACTGCGACGGCGATCGGATTGGCGACCGAGATCGGATTGGCCTGTTGGGGTGTGGCGACGACAGGTGCTCCGGGGAGGGGAGTGACGATCGGGCTGGCGGGTACCGCTTCGGGCGCTTTTGCCACGTCAGGGGTAGTCGGTGGGGCGGGTTGCGCGGGTTGAGCGGACGCAGCCGGTGCAACGGTCTGAGGCCGGCTCAGCGATGCTTCAGCCAGTTGCCGGGTTGCGCGCTGCATCACCTCGGTGGACGTCTCGTGGCGCATGATCAGCTGGTCCGCGATCAGGACCTGACTGGGCTGAGCCTGGTAGGCAGTCAACACGCCAAGTGTGAAGTGGGCCCGGCTGCCGGCCGCCAACGTGGCGGTGTCGCGCGCCTGGACGGTCTTGAAGAGCCGTCCTTCCCGGGCCACGACACGCATCACGGCGGGTCCGGCGATCAGCTGGATCGGGGGCCGAGTGGCTGACACGGTCCCCAGGGTCTGGTCGTTGAGCTGTATTTCGAATTCGCGGCCGCTGGGGGCGGGGTCCAGTTCAATGCTGACCAGGGTCATGCCAAGCAGTGCCACGGCATCGACAGGGGTCCCCGCTGATTCGACCTTGCTCCAGAGCTGAGCCACAGAGTCTCGGCTCACTGACTCCCCTGTCAGGGCGTCCGCATTCGCGACATGGACGACCGACCACATGAGATCCCTGCTGGAGCTGTTGGCACGAGCCACCTGCCCGATCATTTGTCCGGCAGACACGACGATGCCCTCGGGCACCAGTGCGTCAAGGGGTCCCCTCAACAGCGAAAACATCCCCGAGCCGTGGTTGATCACCAGGGCGGTTGCGCCGAACTGAGCCCCGACTTTGACGATCCGCCCGCTCATCGGGGCGGCAACCTGATCGCCGGGGGAGACCGCGAAGTCCAGTGCGGGACTTGCAGGGTTGCCGGTGTGCGTCAGTCCTCGAGTGACGACCGGAACCTCCCAGGAACCG
>JBILSK010000401.1:0-3241 GCA_044372165.1 Burkholderiaceae bacterium
CGTTCAGGGCCTTGGCGATGTCCTTGATGATCGAGGGCTGGATGCCTTCGGTCGGCTCGTCGAGCAGCAGGACCTTGGGGTCGGTGACGAGTGCCCGCGCGATCGCCAGTTGCTGCTGCTGGCCGCCAGACAGGTTGCCGCCCTTGCGACGGCGCATGTCCCACAGCACCGGAAAGAGCGCGTAGATCTCCTCCGGTATGCGACGCACCTTCGCGTTCTCCAGACCGGTCTGGATGTTCTCCTCGACCGTGAGGGTCGGGAAGATCATCCGGCCCTGCGGCACATAGGCAATGCCGGCGGCCACGCGCTTGAAGCTTTCCTGCTTCGTCACCTCGGTGCCGGCCACGGTGATGCGACCTGACTTGGCCGGGAGCACACCCATCAGCGTCTTGAACAGCGTGGTCTTGCCCATGCCGTTGCGGCCCATGATGGCCACCGTTTCGTTGGCATTGGCATCGAAGCTGATGCCATGCAGCGCCTCGCTCTGGCCGTAGGCGGTGTACAGGTCGTTGACTGTCAGCATGACCGGGCTCCTAGTGTCCGAGGTAGACGTCGATGACGGTCGGATCGGCCTGGACCTTTTCCATCGGGCCTTCCGCCAAGATCTTTCCCTGGTGCATGACGGTCACCTTGTCGGCGATCTTCTTGACGAAATCCATGTCGTGCTCGATCACGATCATCGAGCGGTTGACGCAGATCCGCTTGAGCAGCTCGGCGGTCTGCTCGCGCTCGCGCACGCTCATGCCGGCAATCGGCTCGTCGAGCATCAGCAGCTCGGGTTCCTGCATCAGCAGCATCCCGATTTCCAGCCACTGCTTCTGACCGTGCGACAGCAAGCCCGCTTCGGTGTCCAGCGCATCGGCGAGGTTGATCTCGGCGGCCACGCTGCGCACCCGCTCCTCGACCTGCGGCGTGCACTTGAAGCGCAGCGCACCCAGCACGCTGCGCCCGCCCGGATAGGACACTTCCAGGTTCTGCCAGACCGACAGGTTTTCGTAGATCGAGGGCGTCTGGAACTTGCGCCCGATGCCCTTGCGCACGATCTCGTATTCGGGAAGGCGCGTGACCTCTTCACCCATGAAGCGGATGCGCCCCGCGGTCGATCGGGTCTTGCCGCAGATGAGATCGAGCAGCGTGGTCTTGCCGGCGCCGTTGGGGCCGATGATCACGCGCAGCTCGCCCTTGTCGACATACAGGTTGAGCGAATCGATCGCCTTGAACCCGTCGAAGGACACGGTGAGTCCCTCGATGTCCAGAACCATTTCCTCTCTTGCCATGATTCGCTCCGAATGCAGTAGGGGTTGAGGGAACGGGGTCAGGCCGAAGGCGTGACGGGTGCCGAGGCCGGTGCCGAGGCCCGCGCGGCGGTGCTGGAGCCGCGGCGCAGACCCGCCAGGCGCGGCGCAACGTGGCGCTGCCAGACGCCGGCCAGGCCATCCGGAAAGGCCATCACCACCCCGATGAACAGCGCGGCCATCAGGAACAGCCACAGGTCAGGGAAGGTCTCGGAGAAGTAGGTCTTGCCGAAGTTGATGAGCAGCGTCCCGTAGACCGCACCCACCAGGCTCATGCGCCCGCCGACTGCCGCGAAGATCACCATCTCGATCGAGGGCACGATGCCCACGAAGCTGGGCGACATGAAGCCGACCTGCAGCGAGAAGAGCGCGCCGCCAATGCCGGCGAGCGCCGCCGACAGGCAGAAGGTGAAGATGCGGAAGTTGGCGACGTCGTAGCCGGAAAAGCGCACGCGATCTTCCTTGTCGCGCATCGCCAGCAGCAGCGTGCCGGCCTTGCTCTTCTGGATCCAGGTGCACAGCAGGATGCTGGCGATCAGCAGCGCGACGCACACGTAGTACAGGATGTACTTGGCCGAATCGGTGCGGATGTCCCAGCCCAGCATGGTCTTCAGGTCGGTCATGCCGTTGACCCCGCCGGTGTAGCCCTGCTGGCCGATGATCAGCACCGTGAGGATCAGCGCGACTGCCTGCGTGATGATCGAGAAATACACACCGCCCACCCGCCGGCGAAACATCGCGAAGCTGACCAGCCAGGCGAGCAGGACCGGTACCGCGATCACCGCGAACAGGGAGAAGGTCAGCGACTTGAACGGGATCCACAGGGCGGGCAGTTCGGTCAGCTGGTTCCAGTCCATGAAGTCCGGAATGCCCGGGGTGGACTGGATCTTGGTGCTCTCGGGGTCCGACGCCTCGAGCTTGAGGAACATGGCCATGGCATAGCCGCCCAGGCCGAAGAACACGCCCTGCCCCAGGCTCAGCACGCCGCCATAGCCCCACAGCATCACCAGCCCGATCGCCACGAAGGCATAGGTGAGGTACTTGCCCACCAGGTTCAGGCGAAAGATGTCCAGGGTGAGCGGCATCACCACCGCCAGCAGCACGGCAAGCAGCACCACACTGCCCAGGCCGTATCGTTTCATCAGGTCATTCGTCTTCATCGCAGGTACTCCGGAAAGAAGGTCGGTTCGCACAGCGCCGGATCAGCGGCGCACCTTGCTGGCGAACAGGCCCTGGGGACGCATCATCAGAATCAGCACGATCAGCGACAGCGTGATCACCTTGGCCATGGAGCCGGCCAGGAAGAACTCGGTGATCGACTGGGTCTGGGCGATGCCGAAGGCCGACACCACGGTGCCGAGCAAGCTGGCTGCGCCGCCGAAAGTGACGACCAGGAAGGCGTCGACGATGTAGAGCGAACCGGAGGTCGGGCCGGTCGACCCGATGGTAGTGAAGGCGGCACCCGCCACACCCGCAATGCCGCAGCCGATCGCAAAGGTCAGGCGGTCGGTCTTCTTGGTGTCGATGCCGATCGCGTTGGCCATCACCCGGTTGCTCACCGTGGCGCGTACACGCAGGCCCCAGCGGCTCTTGTTCAACGCAAGCAGCACACCGGCGGTGACCACGATGGTGAGCGCCAGCACGAACAGGCCGTTGATCGGAATGTCCAGGCCCTCGACTGGCGCCCAGGAGCCGAGCAGCCAGTCAGGCAGCGTCGGGCTGACTTCCTTGGGGCCGATGAAACTGCGAAAGGCCTGCTGGATGGCGAGGCTCACGCCCCAGGTGGCCAGCAGCGTGTCCAGCGGGCGCTTGTACAAGTGCCGGATCAGCGCCCACTCGACGAACCAGCCCGCCACAAAGGCCAGGCAGAAGGCCACCAGGATGGCCAGCGGAAAGTAATAGGGCATGAAGTCAGGAGCGACCTTGGCGGTCAGCACCGACCCCAG
>JBILSK010000026.1:0-10649 GCA_044372165.1 Burkholderiaceae bacterium
CCGTCGGCAGGCTTGTCCAAGGCCTCACCGGCCAACGAGATCGGCTACGACACGGTGATCGCCGACGCCTGGGACCTGCGCAAGAGCTGGTTCCTGAGCGCGCCCCAGCGGGGTTGGAAGCGCGTCTACGCCCGCATGCTCCAACGCGCCCTGGATGCGCGCGCAGCAAGCGCTCGCCGTCCAGCGCAGCTCGGTGCGCCCGCGCCGCGGGCACGCTGGCTCGGCCTGCCCGCCCGGCGCACCGATCGCGTCAGTTCACCGTCGCGCCGGACTCCTTGACCACCTTGCCCCACCGAACGAACCGACGATGTCATAACCCAGGGCTTCGATCTTCTCGCGTGTCTCGGGCGCTCGCATGGCGCGCACCAGTTCGGCATGCAGCTTCTGCACGATCGCAGGCGGCGTGTTGGCTGCAGCGAGCACCGAGTACCAGACCGAGACATCGAAGCCAGGCACACCCTGCTCGGCCACCGTCGCCACATCGGGCAGGATCCGCGAGCGCTGCGCGGACGCCATGCCGATCGCTCGCAGCCTGCCCGAGCGGATCTGCGGCAGCGACGAGGACAGCGAATCGAACATGAAATCGACCTCGTTGCCCAGCAGTCCGACGATGGCCGGACCACTGCCCTTGTAGGGGACATGGATCATGTCCAGCTTGAGCTGCGACTTGAGGTACTCCACCGACAGATGGCTGGTGTTGCCTGGACCCGCCGAGGCAAAAGTCAGCTTGCCGGGACGCGCGCGCGCCGCGGCCAGCAGCTCCTGAAAGGTGCGGATGGGAGAATTGCCCGGCACGACCACCACCAGCGGAAGCGTCGCCGCAATGGTGATCGGCGCGAAATCCTTGACCGTGTCGTAGGGCAGCTTGGGCATCAGCGTGGCGTTGATCGCGTGCGCCGACAGCATCATCACGAGGGTGTGTCCATCGGGCGCCGACTTGGCGACGAAATCGGCTCCAATCGTCGTGCCCCCGCCCGGCTTGAAATCGACGATCACCTGCTGACCGATGTTCTTCGACATTTCCTGGGCGATCGGACGCGCCAGCAGCTCGGAGCTGCCCCCCGGCGCATAAGGCATGACGAAGCGGATGGGACGCGACGGATAGGTCTGCGACAGCGCTGCGGTCGGCCAGTGAGCGGCAACGGCGCCCGCCCCCGCAGCCAGGATGAAAGTGCGTCTATCGTTCACGGTGCTCATGAAAGTCTCCTCAAGGCCGGGACGCGCTCGATGGCCGGGCGTCCTCGTGCGGCGATCATAAGCGGAACGACTATGCTTGCGGCAAGCGACAGACTCGCATCGGGGGGTCAGGACGCAGGCCTCATCGACGACATGCATCAGGGAGAACGGCAGTGATCGAATTTTCGCAACAGGTGCTCGAATTGCGCAGCCGCATCGAGGGCTTCATGGACGAGCACATCTATCCGAACGAGCGGCGCTACTACGAGGAGGCCGAGAAGCTCGGGCCCTGGGCGGTCTATCCGGTGGTCGAGGAGCTCAAGCCGATCGCCCGCGCGGCAGGGCTGTGGAACCTGTTCCTGCCGGCCTCGGAACATGGCGCCGGCCTGAGCAACTGGGACTACGCGCCCTTGTGCGAAGTGATGGGTCGCTCACACCTGGCCCCCGAGGTGTTCAACTGCTCGGCGCCGGACACCGGCAACATGGAAGTGCTGGCACGCTACGGTACGCCCGAGCATCAGGAGCGCTGGTTGCGTCCGTTGCTGGCTGGCGAGATCCGCTCCTGCTTCGCGATGACCGAACCGGCCGTGGCCTCGAGTGACGCCACCAACATCGAGTCATCGATCCGCCGCGACGGCGACGAATACGTCATCAATGGTCACAAGTGGTACACCACGAATGCGACCGACCCCCGCTGCAAGATCGCGATCTTCATGGGCAAGTCCGACCCGGACAACCCCAATCGCCACCAGCAGCAGTCGATGATCCTGGTGCCACTGGACACGCCCGGCGTGAAGGTGGTTCGCCCGATCGGCGTGTTCGGCTTTTATGGCGTGCCCGACCGTGCCTCGGAGGTGATCTTCGACAACGTCAGGGTGCCGGCCAGCAACATGCTGCTGGGCGAAGGGCGTGGCTTCGAGATCGCCCAGGGGCGCCTGGGCCCGGGTCGTATTCACCATTGCATGAGACTGATCGGCCTGGCCGAACGGGCGCTGTCCATGATGATCGATCGCGGCCTGCATCGCGTGGCCTTCGGCGGGCCGGTCATTCACAACAACGTCTGGTCCGAGCGCATCGCGGAGTCGCGCATCGCGATCGACCAGGCGCGGCTGCTGACCCTTCAGGCGGCCTACATGATGGACACAGTGGGCAACAAGGCCGCGCGCTCGCAGATCGCGATGATCAAGGTCGCCGGGCCGGCCATGGCCTGCAAGGTGATCGACTGGGCGATCCAGGCGCATGGCGGCGGTGGCACCAACAACGACATGGGCCTGGCCAGCGCCTATGCGACCGCACGCCTGCTGCGTCTGGCGGACGGCCCGGATGAGGTGCATCGCAACCAGATCGCGCAGATCGAGATCCGTCGCCACCAGGGCCGAGCAACGCCCTTGCCGGCTTCCTGGACCGGGCGCACCGGCGCGCACTGACGCGACCCTGCCCACCCGGACGGCTCATCGCCGTCCGGGCTGATCAGCCTTCGTCGACCAGCATCTTGCGCAGGGTCGCCTTGTTGATCTTTTCCAGCGTGGAGCGCGGCAGTTCCTCGACGATGCGCACCTCGCGCGGCAGCTTGAAGCCAGCCAGCTCCGCCGCGCAGGCCGCGTGGATGGCCTCGATGAGCGCTGTGTGCGCACTCGGATCGGTCTGTGCGCAACGCACGAAGGCCACCGGCACCTCATCGAGCATGGGGTGACGACGGCCCACGATGGCCACTTCGACCACGCCCGGCACCAGCGCAATCACCCGTTCGATTTCAGACGCTGCAACGTTCTCGCCGCCCACCTTCAGCATGTCCTTGGAGCGGTCGGCGAAATAGAGCCAACCGTCCTCGCCCAGCGTCACCCGATCGCCGGTGCGAAACCAGCCCTCGGCGTCGAAGGACTCAGCGGTGGCCTGCGGATTGTTCAGGTACTCGGCAAACAGCGACAGCCCGCGCACGCCCTTGATCAGGAAGTCACCGGTTTCGCCGGGCAGCGCCTCGCGTCCGTCCACCTCGATGCGAATGCCGTACTCGGGCGCAGGCAGTCCCATGGACATGGCCGCATTGGGCAGGTCGATCAAACCCACCGTGCCATGGGTGATGGTTTCGGTCATGCCCCACCACCCCAGGGTCTTCACGCGATAGCGCGCATCCCAGGGCGGCTCGCACACACCGGTGCCCCACAGCCGATAGCGATGCGCCGGCACCTCCTGCTCCATCAGTGCCTTGGGAATGAAGCCGATCACCGAGGCCCAGGTGCAGCCCTCCTCCAGCGACACCGGCCAGAAGCGCGAGGCCGAAAACCGCGGATTGACCACCGCGGTGGCACCGGCCCACAACACGGCGAGCATCGAGTAGGCCTGCGCATTGGTGTGAAACAGCGGCAGGGTGACCATGTGGATGTCATCGGCGCGCAGCGCCTGGTGCGTCGCATTGATGCGAGCCCCCCACAAGGCATTGGCATGCGTCCACAGCACGCCCTTGGGACGCGAGGTGGTCCCCGAGGTGTACTGAACGCTGAACGGTGCGAGCGGATCGAAGGGGCGCTCGGGCAAGCCTGCCGGGTCGGCATCGATGGCATCGAAGGACTGTTCAGCCGAGGGCGCGCCCGCTGCGGCATCGTCCCCGTTGTCGGTCGTGGTCACAGCCAGCCAGCGCAAACCGCTGCAGGCTGCAGCCACCAGCGACGCAAAGCGCGGCTGCGTGATGCCGGCCACGCAAGCCGCGTGATCGGCGAAGTAGGTCAGTTCGTCGGCACTCGAGCGCGCATTCGTGGTGACCGCGATCGCGCCCATCCAGGCACAGCCGAACCACGCGATGATCGCCTCCGGACAGTTGTCCAGATGCACCAGCACCCGATCGCCGGCACGAATGCCGCGCGCATGAAGACCCGCTGCAAAGCGCGCAACGGTGACAGCGAACTGCGCATAGGTCCACACCCTTCGTGGCCCCTGGAAGGGGCGCCAGACCAGATAGGGATGGTCGGCGCGCAGGCGGGCCTGCGCGCTGATCAGCGTGCGAATGTCCTGGCCGGAGAACGGATTGAAATGGCGCGAGGCAAACGGCGCGCCAGGCAGATCGACATAGGGGTGCATGAGGTGGCTCCGGGGACCGCGCGCAGGCTCGGTGCGGCCTGCGTGCTGCGATCGACTCGAGTCGATTTTAGCGGGGCAGGTCCCAGACCCACAGCGCGGAGCGGCGATTCATGGCGCCGACGGGTCACCGCACCGAGTCGCTCAGACAGGGCCGTGCAGCATGGCGTCGATCGCGTGCAGATCTTCGAAGGGCGCAACCGTGTGCGCGGCCAGGGCGTCGGCCGGATGGCGATGGGCGAAGGCCGGGCGGCGCAGCCATGCTGCATGCAGGCCGCACTCGCGCGCCGCCACCACGTCCAGGTGCGGATCGTCGCCGATGTGCAGGGTTTCGGCGGGCGACACGCCGGCAATCTGGCAGGCGGCGTGAAAGATGCGCGGATCCGGCTTGGCGCAGCCGATCTGGTGCGCATTCACCGCGCCCACGAAGTAGTCGCCCAACCCGACCCGCGCAATGTCGGCATTGCCGTTGGTGACCGCCACCAGCCGGTAGCGGCGCGCCCAGCGCGCCAGCACCGGCACCACGTCATCAAAGCAGTTCACCCGCTGGCGGGCATCGAGAAACACGGCAAAGGCAGCATCAGCCAGGCTCGGATCGTCACCGTTGGCCTGCATGGCGCGCCGCAGGCCTTCGCTGCGCAGAAAATTGAGGTCATGGGAGCGCTGCGGATGCTCGAGCAGAATCTGCTTTCGAATCGCTGCGCGTGACTCGGGGGTGGTGGCCGCTGCGGTGGCCGGCGCATGCGTGCGCAGCCACTCGTTCAGCACGCCTTCGGCGGCCACCAGCGTCGGGCCCACCGGCCACAGGGTGTCGTCCAGATCCAGGGTGATCGCGCGCAAGGAGGAGGCATTCATCCCACCAGTATCCTTCAATTGGCCCCCCACGCCCCGTATCGCTTCCCGGTGCACGCCCGGTCTGGCGCTCAGGGCGAGCAGGGTGTTGAGGCACACTGGCGCCATGTCTTCGTCCTCATCGGCGCCGCTTGCCGTCACCCTGTGGCTGGGCGGCGTGGTCGCCGCGGCGGCCTTTTCCTACTCGGCCGTGCCGGTGCTCGCGCCGGCCGTGGCGCGCGATGCGGGGCTGCCCGCCACCTTCGTCGGTTGGTACACAGCCGCCGTGTGGCTATCGCAGATCTTCCTGTCGACCTCCAGCGGTTCGCTCATACCGCGCTTTGGCGCCTGGCGCCTGATCCAGGGCTGCCTGGTCTGCTGTGCCGCCGGCGTTGCCCTGGCGGCAACCGGCACCCCGACGGGCATTGCGCTCAGTGCACTGCTCATCGGCCTGGGGCACGGCCTGGAAGGGCCTGCCGCGTCGCAACTGCTGTCGCAGCGCGTGCCCACCCCTCGTCAGCCCTTGCTGTTCTCGATCAAGCAATCCGGCGTCCAGGTCGGTGCCTTTGCAGCCTCAGCCTGCCTGCCGCTGGTCGCCGTGCTGCTGGGCTGGCAGACCGCCTGCCTGATCGTCATGGTCGTGTTGATCGCCGGGGCCGCGAGCATGCAACGCGCAATGCGCGACTGGCCGCTGCCCCCCATGACGGGCGGGGTGCGCATCGGACCGATCGAGTCGCTGCACCGCCTGGCAAAGTCTCGCAGCCTGGGGCGCATGGCCCTGGCGGCCGGTGCATTTGCCGCCACCCAGGTGTGCCTGAATGGCTGGTTCGTGACCTGGGCGGTGGCCGAGCGCCAGGTCTCGCTGGTGCAGGCCGGTCAGTGGCTGGCCTGCGCGCAGGCGGGCGGCTTTGCCGGTCGAATCCTGTGGGGATGGGTGGCCAGTCGCACGGGACGGCCTGCGGCTGTGCTGCGCCTGCTGGGGGGCGTGACCACGGCGTGCGCCCTGTTGCTGGGGCTTGTCGGCACTGGCCTGAGCGATGCCTGGCTGTGGCCTTTGCTGGCCCTGTTCGGCCTGACAGCTGCGGGCTGGAACGGCGTCTTTCTGGCCGAGGTGGCGCAACGCGTGCCGCCCACCGAAGTCGGTTCGGCGACCGGTGCGGTGATGGTGGTGATGACCGCCGGACTGGTGGCCGGACCGCTGGCCTTCGGCGTGGTCGGCGCCATGGTCGGGTTCAGCACGGCCTACGTGATGATGGCGGTGGTCGCGCTGTTCGGCGTGATCGTTCTGCCGCGCGCCGAAGCCGCCCGGCGGATCGATTCCATCTCGCAGCCTTGAGGCAAGCACGGCCGAAGCGTCGCGAGTAGGATGGGTCGGATCAAGCACCCGCGCCGCGCCAGCCGAGCTGACGCGCGCAGCCAGGAGACTGCCCCATGATCGCGATCGGAACCCGCCAGCACGGCGCCATGCGTCGCCGCGCCATCGATGTCCGCGGCAACACCTTCTACAAGAGCGAGTGGATGGAAGCCGGCGACGACCCGATCCTCTCGCCCACTGCCTTTCTCGTCGAGCAACCGCCGAACACCGAGCTGGTGCCGCACTTTCATCGGCAAAACCAGTTCCAGGTCTTCGTCGATGGCGGCGGCATGCTGGGCAAGCATCCGGTGCAGACCGTGACGGTTCACTACGCCGGCGCCTACACCGGCTACGGCCCGCTGGTCTCGGGCGAACAGGGCATCAAGTACTTCACGATCCGTCCGGTCTGCGAGGCCGGCATGGTGGCGCTGGACACCGGCCGCGACCAGATGATCCGCGGCCCCAAGCGCCATGAAAGCCTGGGACCGATTCCGGTGCTGGGCGACTCGCACCGACAGGACCCCGCCCGCCTTCACGGCGAGACCTTCCTGCTGCCTCTGGCTCAGGACGGCCTGGGCGTCGGTGAACTGTGCCTGGCCTCGGGCCAGCGCATCGCCTTGCAGCGCCATGCCGCCAGCCAGGGCGTGTTCATCGTGGTGCTGGGCGGCACGCTGCGACTTGGGGAGCGCGAACTCGGCGAGTGGGACTCGGTCTTCATCTCGAAGGACGAGGCGATTCCTGAATTGATCGCAGGCAGCACCGGGTTGCAGTGCCTGAGCCTGCACTGCCCGCCGCGCGAGCCGGTGTATTTCCCGGCCGCTGCCTGAGCGCGCCACCCGCCGTCACAGCGAGGAAATTGCCATGAGTGCCCAGCCCGACATGATCGCCGCTGCATCGGCCGACTTGCCCGTCTTCGCAACCCCCCAGGCCTGGTATGGCCAAGACCTTGCCGCCCGCACCGACTGGTTGCATCGGTTCACGCCCACCGAGATTGCGGAGCTCGACCGAGCCGTCGCCCAGGCCGAAGCCAGCGGTCGCGACATCATCAATCTGCGACGCGAGGACTTTCCGCTGCCCACCCTGTCGGCTCGCCTTGCGGCCGTTCGCAGCGAGGTCCTCAAGGGACGCGGCTTTCACCTCTTTCGCGGTGTGCCGGTCGATCGATACACCCTGCGCCAAAGCGCCATCGCCTACTGGGGTCTGGGTCTTTACCTGGGCGATGAACCCGTGTCGCAAAACGGCAAGGGCCACGTGCTCGGTCATGTGACCAACCTGGGCCTGGACTACGCCGATCCGGAGGTTCGCGGCTATCAGACCAGCGCCCGATTGGCCTATCACTCCGACTCCTCGGACATCGTGGCACTGCTGTGCCTGCGCACCGCTCGCAGCGGCGGCCTGTCCTCCCTGGTCAGCACCACGACGATCTGGAACGAGATGGTTCGCAGCCATCCGCAGCACCTGCGCACGCTGATGCGGCCTCTCTACTACACACGCTGGGGCGAGATCCCGGCGAATCGCAAGCCCTGGGCCGAAATGCCGGCATTTACGCCCTGGCAAGGTCAATTGATCTCCGGTTATGTGCGCAGCGCCATCAACAAGTCGCAACTGATGCCCGAGGTGCCCAGGCTCAGTGCCGAGCAGATCGAGGCCATGGCAGTTCTGGAGTCCTTGTGCGCCGACCCGCGACTGCACCTGGACATGGCGCTTGAGCCCGGCGATGTGCAGATCGTCTGCAATCACTTCATCCTGCATTCGCGCACCGCCTACGAAGACTGGCCCGAGCCCGAGCGCCGCCGGCACCTCCTGAGGTTGTGGCTGGCCTGCAGCGATGGTCCGGCCCTGCCGTCGCATGTCACCGAGAACCAGCAAGGTGTGTCGGCCAGCGGACGGCCCGACGGCATTCGCGTCCCCGGGGTGCCCTTCGTGGCCCCCCTCAGCCCCGAGTGAGGCCGGCAATGAGACGGTCTCGACGTCAATGGCTGACCGGCACATCGGCGGTCGCCGGCTCCATGATGCTCACGAATGCCTCGCAAGCGCAGGCCTGGCCCAACAAGCCGATCCGCGTCATCGTGCCTTACCCGGTCGGTGGCGCGGTCGACGTGATGACACGGCTGATCAGCGCGCACATGCAGAACACCCTCGGCCAGGCGATCGTGGTGGAAAACCGCCCGGGCGCAAACGCCAACCTCGGCCCCGATCATGTCTCCAAGGCGGCTGCAGACGGCTACACCGTGCTGGCCAGCGCCACCTATCTGATCGCCAACCCGATCATCGAGAAAGGCCTGCGCTGGGCGCCGCGTGATTTCGCGGCGGTAGCGCGCTTCACCGTGGCGCCCAACCTGATGGTGGTGCCCGCCGCGTCGCCCTATCGGACCGTGAAGGAACTGGCCGAAGCGGCTCGCTCGCGGCCGGGCGCACTCAACTATGGTGAAGCGGGCCCGGGTGCCCCGCAGACGCTGGCGATCGAGATGTTCAAGAAGGTCGCGCGCGTCGAGATGCAGAGCGTGATGTACAAGGGCTCGCCGCCTATCCTCACTGACCTCGCCAATGGCACGCTGGCCATGTCGGTGGTGCCGCTCAATGTTGCGATGGCCTCATTGTCGGGAGGACGGATACGGGCCCTGGCCAGCACCAGCGCGCGCCGCTCGCCCTTGATTCCAGACGTGCCAACCCTGGCGGAGAGCGGTTATCCGGAGGCCACCGTGGTGAGCTGGTACGGCTTTCATGTCCCGACCGGCACCCCGGCCGAGGCCATCGCACGACTGTCTGCGGCGACTCAGGCGGCCTGCGCCAGCGACGAGGTGAGGCAACGCACCGCCAACGTCGGCGGCGAGACCTCGTTCCTGGATACCCCTGCCTTCGACGCCTTCCTGCGCGAGGACGACACGCGCTGGCAGGCGTTCATGTCGACGCTGGGCCGCCCTGGCTGAACACGCGAGATCGAGGTGCGCGCCCTCACCCGAGGTCGCGCACCTCGCTGGCCTCGCCCGTGCTGCCCCGGTTCACCCCGGGGCGCTGCGTGAGCGTGTTGGCCGCACCCGCACCGAAGAGCGCAATGCCCTGGGCAATCCGACCGCCATCGGCCACGACCGTCTCACCTGTGATGAAGGTCGCGTCGTCCGAGCACAGGAAGGCCGCCAGTGCCGCGATGTGCTCTGGCTGACCATGGTCCGGCCAGGGTTGCGGCGGCAAATGCGACTGGATCTTCTCGGGTCGCCCGCGATGCAGCAGCGGCGTCATGATCGTGCCCGGTGCCACGCTGTTGACGCGGATGCGGTACTGCGCAAGTTCGGTGGCCACGCTGCGGGTCATGCTCACCACCGCAGCCTTGGCCGCCGAGTAGGCATGTGAGCCGGCCCCCCCGGTCAGCCCGGCAATCGATGCCGTGAGCACCATCGAGCCCCCCGTCCCTGACGACCGGATCGCCGGCGTGCAGTGCTTGATGCCCAGGAACACCCCTCGCACCAGCACATTGAAGGTGTAGTCCCATTCGTCCACAGTGGTGTGCTCGATCGGCCCGAAGGCCCCACCCACACCGGCATTGAGAAAGGCATGGTCCAGGCGACCAAAGCGATCGAGCGCCGCGGCCACCATGGCGGCATTGTCGGCCTCGTTCGCGACATCGCCCTTGACCGCCAGCAGCGCATCGGGGCCGGCGATCGGCCCGCCGAGCGCCACCGTGTCCTGCGCGGCGGGCAGGTTGTAGTCGGCGACCACCACTCGCGCGCCCTCCGCTGCAAAGCGCAGCGCCGCGGCGCGACCGATGCCACTGCCGGCGCCGGTGATCAGGATCACGCGATCCTCGAAGCGCCGCGCGGTGCGGACGGGTTGCGCGGACGGGCTCATGCTCGGGCTCCTCGGGGCGGTGGGAGGGTATGGTCGCGCGCGAGCTCACCGTGTTACGGCAAGGCGCGCTGCCGGATCTTGCCATGCCCGCCCGTGGCGGCCGACCATCTCGGCTAGCATTGCCCGATGCACGCGACACACCGTCGCGCTACACACCGCCACCAATGAACTCGACCCCAGGGAGCAGCACATGGATGTGAAAGGCAAGGTTGCCATCATCACCGGCGCCGCAAGCGGCATCGGACGCGCCACGGCGCTGAAGTTTCACCAGGAGGGCGCTGCCGGCGTGGTGGTCGCCGACCTCAACGAGGCCGGCCTGCAGCCGGTCGCCCAGGCGGTGAACGGGCTGGCGGTGCGCTGCGATGTCAGC
>JBILSK010000402.1:0-3237 GCA_044372165.1 Burkholderiaceae bacterium
CGGCCACGGGCATGCCACTGGGCATCGTCGCCGGCCAGGCCTGGGAGTGCGAACCGCGCGTAGTCCTGGCGGACTATCAGCGCGCCAAGACCGGTGCCCTCTTTGCCGCAGCCACCGCCGCCGGCGCTCAAGCTGCGGGCGGTGAACCGATGCGCTGGCGCGCACTGGGAGAGCGCTTGGGCGAGGCTTACCAGATCGCCGACGACATCCGCGACGTGCTGGCCGATCCCGCCGTCCTGGGCAAGCCGGTCGGCCAGGATGCCTCGTATGGACGGCCCAGCGCCGCACATGAACTCGGGCTCACCGGCGCGATCCAGCACTTCGAAGGCTTGGTGGCCGGCGCGCTGGCGGCCATCCCCGACTGCGCGGGCGCGCCATCATTGCGTGCCCTGGTGCGTATGGAGTCCGAGCGACTCGTTCCCAAGGCTTGGTGCGAGGACGTCGCCCGGCGCGTGCCGGCCTGAGCGAGGCTGCACAGTGAGTGCTTCGGGGTCGACAGGTCCCACCACCGCAGGCAGCGCGCCGCCCACCGCAGGCATCCGGGTCAGCCTGCGCGATCGCTGGCGCGACTGGCGCAACCGCCGCCTGCTGGATCCGCGCTTTCATCGCTGGGCCAGCGCCTTCCCCTTGACGCGACCGATCGCCCGTCGCGAGTCCCGGGCCCTCTTTGACATCGTGGCGGGGTTCACCTACTCGCAGGTCCTGCTGGCCTGCGTGCGGACGCAGCTCTTCGAATTGCTCGCCGAAGGCCCACTCGACACCACCTCGGTGGCGCGTCGACTGAGCCTGCCCGAAGAGGGCGCGCAGCGCCTGCTGGCAGCCTCCGCCTCGCTGCGCCTGCTCGAGCGCTACGACGACGGCCGCTGGGGGCTCGGCCGCCTGGGCACGCCAATGGTGGTTCACCCGGCGATCGCCGCCATGGTCGAGCACCACGCCACGCTCTATCAGGACCTGAGCGACCCGGTGGCCTTGCTGCGCAGCGAGCCCGGTCGCACCGCGATGGCCGGTTACTGGCCCTATGCCGACATCGCGCCTGACGCCTCACCGCGGACGCTGGCCGAATCCCATGTGGCTGACTATTCCACGTTGATGTCAGCCTCGCAGCCCCTGGTGTCCGAGCAGGTGATCGACGCCTACCCGCTGGGCCGTCATCGCTGCCTGCTGGACGTGGGCGGTGGCGAGGGGACGTTCCTGGCCGCGGTCGCGCCGGTTGCGCCTCGCCTGCGGCTGATGCTGTTCGACCTGCCGGCGGTGGCGCAGCGCGCCCGCACTCAGCTTGCCCGGGCAGGACTGCAGGACCGCTGCACCGTGCACGGCGGCAGCTTCTTCGATGACCCTCTGCCGCAGGGCGCCGACATCGCCACCCTGGTCCGGGTGCTGTTCGATCATCCCGACGAGCGTGTCCTGCTCATCCTGCGGGCAGTCCGCGCCGCCCTGCCGACCGGCGGCACCGTCCTGGTCTGCGAACCGATGTCCGGGACACCGGGGGCGGAAGCCATCGGCGACGCTTACTACGGCCTGTATCTCGCGGCGATGGGCCGCGGCCGCTCGCGTACCCCCCAGCAGCTGCAGTCGCTGCTGGAGTCGGCCGGCTTCGGCCGTGTGCAAGTCATGCCGACCCGACTACCGCTGCAGACCCGGGTGCTGATGGCCCGCGCCGTCTGATCACGCCACCCGCGGCAGTTCCGTTTTTCGTCCAGATCAGATCAGCCAGCCGGCCTTTGCAACATCGACACCATCGCAGTGTCAATTGTTCTTGACATTAGTAATTGTCATTTTAAGATGACACATCCGCGTCCGACTCAGGTCGATCGGCCTACCGGACACACCGTCGCACAGGTGCTCAGCGCCTAGTGGCGACATCGCAGCGAGGAGCGTCTTGATGAAGTCGATGGCGGTTTTGCTCGAACAGCCTGGCCGAGTGTCGCTCAGCCGGCTGGAGCTCACGCCGCCCGCCGACACCGACGTGGTCGTCGACATCGATTACAGCGCCATCAGCACGGGCACCGAGAAACTCCTGTGGACCGGACAGATGCCAATGTTTCCGGGCATGGGTTACCCGCTGGTGCCTGGCTACGAATCAATCGGACGCATCGTCCAGGCCGGACGGGCCAGTGGGCTGCATGAGGGCCAGACCGTGTTCGTTCCCGGGGCGCGATGCTACGGCGAAATCCGTGGCCTCTTCGGCGGCTCTGCATCCCGCGTGGTGGTTGCCGCAGACCGCGTCACCCCGGTGCGCGACGACATCGGCGAACAAGGCGTGCTGCTCGCACTGGCCGCCACGGCGTATCACGCGGTTGCGATGGGCGGCAAGCGCGAGACCATTGTGCCGCCCGATCTCATCGTCGGCCACGGCGTGCTTGGGCGATTGCTGGCGCGCCTGACCGTACTGGGCGGACACCCGGCGCCCGTGGTGTGGGAGCGCAATCCTGTGCGTGCCTCAGGCGGCGACGGTTACACCGTGGTGCGCCCCGAAGACGATGACCGGCGCAACTACCGCGCGATCTACGACGTGAGCGGCGACGCCTCGATCCTCGATGCGCTCGTGCAGCGCCTGGTGCCCGGCGGAGAGATCGTGCTGGCGGGCTTTTACAGCGGCTCGATCGCATTCGCCTTCGCACCGGCCTTCATGCGCGAAGCGCGGCTGCGCATCGCCGCCGAATGGAAGAAGCCCGACCTGATGGCGGTGAAGTGGCTGATCGAGACAGGGCATCTGACCCTCGACGGGCTGATCACTCACCGCGAGCAGGCTGATCGCGCAGACCTCGCCTATCCAGTTGCATTCGACGATGCCGACTGCCTGAAGATGGTTCTCGACTGGAGACAATGCTCATGACCACGACCGCCAGCATTCCCGCGGTAGCCCCTGTGCAATTCATGCAGAAGGAGCGCCTGCGCGCCGAAGCGGCTATCGAGCCGAATCCGGTCAGCACCGAGCCGGTGACCAAGCAGACGCAGATCATCGCCATCTACGGCAAGGGCGGCATCGGCAAGAGCTTCACCCTGGCCAACCTGTCCTACATGATGGCCCAGCAGGGCAAGAAGGTCCTGCTGATCGGCTGCGATCCCAAGAGCGACACCACCTCGCTGCTGTTCGGCGGCAAGGCCTGCCCTACCATCATCGAGACCTCGTCGAAGAAGAAGCTCTCGGGCGAGGCCGTCTCGATCGGCGACGTGTGCTTCAAGCGCGATGGCGTCTACGCGATGGAACTCGGCGGCCCCGAAGTAGGCCGTGGC
>JBILSK010000403.1:0-3234 GCA_044372165.1 Burkholderiaceae bacterium
AGCACGCTCAGGTTGCCACCCCACAGCGTGCCGCGGGCATCGACCGCCACCGGGCTCGAGGCCTTGAAGCCGAGCATCTCCAGCTCCCCGCTCATGGCCTCCTGGAAGCAGCCCAGGGTCACCGGGTCGACCTCGTCCGGCGAGTCGACCGCGAAGTCGTCGA
Organism: Burkholderiaceae bacterium; assembly: GCA_044372165.1. GTDB lineage: Bacteria > Pseudomonadota > Gammaproteobacteria > Burkholderiales > Burkholderiaceae_E > UBA4615. The sequence goes on from JBILSK010000403.1 coordinate 164, forward strand.
GTAGCGCCGGGCCGGCCCAGGTCTGAGCGCCGGCGCGCGCGAGCATCGCCAGATGAAACGCGGTGAAATCCGACAGGCCCACCCACTGCTTGCGGGCGCGGGCCAGGGCCTTGAAGTCGAGCCTCGGCAACAACCGGGTCATGCCGTAGCCGCCGCGCGTGATCATCACGATGGGCGCGTCCTGGGCGGCGGCGCGGGTGAAGGCGGCGGCGCGCACCTCGTCGGGGCCGGCAAAGCGCTGCGCGCGACGCATGGCGGCGGGATCGAAGCGCGTCGGATGGCCATGGGCGTTCAGGATGGCAGCCGCTGCGCGGGCATGGGCCGGATCGGCCACGGCGCCTGACGGCGAGATCAGGTAGATCGCCGGCTGGGCGGGAATTGGTGCAGGAACGGCGGAGCGCGGCATGGCGGGCGTGCAGAGGCGGGGGGCGGGTCGCGTAGTATCGCGCGGCAGGCGGCGCGGCCGCCCTTTCCTCTCATTTCCCGACCATCATGAGCTTATCGAGTGACGAACTGTCCGGCCTTTACCGGACCATGTGCCGCATCCGTGCCTTCGAGGACGCAGCGGCCGAAACCAGTCGCGGCGGTGTGGCGGCCTTCGGCCAGCAGGCCAGCGCGGGCACGGCGCTGGTGCGCGGACCGCTGCATCTGTCGACCGGCCAGGAAGCGGTGGCGGTGGGGGTCTGTGCGCACCTGCGCCCGGCTGATTGCCTGACCTCCACGCATCGCGGCCACGGCCACACCCTGGCCAAGGGCGCCGACCTGCAGCGCATGATGCTCGAGCTCTTCGGGCGCGCCGGTGGCTACTGCGGTGGCAAGGGCGGCTCGATGCACATCGCCGATTTCTCGGTGGGCATGCTGGGCGCCAACGGCGTGGTGGCGGCCGGCATTCCGATCGCGATCGGTGCGGCGCAGTCGCTCAAGCTGCGCGGGATCGATGCGATCGCGGTCAGCTTCTTCGGCGATGGCGCGATCAATCGCGGCCCGTTTGCCGAATCGCTCAACTGGGCTGCGGCCTTCGGCTTGCCGATGCTGTTCGTGTGCGAGGACAACCAGTGGTCGGCGACCACGCGCACGTCTGCCATGTCGGCCGGCGCGGGGGCGGCGGCGCGCGCTGAAGCGACCGGCGTGCCGGCGCTGCAGGTCGATGGCATGGATGTCGAGGCAGTGCACGCCGCGGCGGCTCAGCTGGTGGCCGAGGTGCGCGCCGGCAAGGGGCCGCGCATGCTGCATGCAAAGACCTATCGATTCACCGGCCATGTGTCGGTGGACCCGGCGGCTTATCGTGATCCGGCCGAAGTGGCGCAGGCCATGAAGGATGATCCGCTGGGCCGCACGCAGGCGCGCCTGCTCGCAGCGGGTGTGCCCGCCGCGCAGATCGACGCGATGATGCAGGCGGCTCGCGCCGAAGTGGCCGCAGCCGTCGCGTTCGCGACCCAGGCACCCTGGCCCGATCCGGGGGCGGCCTTCACGGACATCCAGGATATCGGTGCAGGGAGGTGGGCATGAGCGCGCAGGCCATGACGATGACGTATGCACAGGCTGCGGCCGATGCGCTGGCCCGGGCGATGCGCGAGGATGCTGCGGTGGTGGCCCTGGGCGAAGACCTGGGGCGCGGTGGCGTGTTCGGGCAGTACGCGGGCCTGCAGGCCGAGTTCGGTTCGCAGCGCGTGATCGATACGCCGATCTCCGAATCGACCATCGTGGGGGCGGCCGTCGGCATGGCGCTCACTGGACTGCGCCCGGTGGTCGAGATGCGCGTGATCGACTTCGCCTTGTGTGCGATGGACGAGATCGTCAATCAGGCGGCGAAGAACCGCTTCATGTTCGGCGGACAGGGCCGGGTGCCGGCGGTGATCCGCATGCCGATCGGCATCTGGAGCGGGTCGGCGGCCCAGCATTCGCAGTCGCTGGAGGCCTGGTTTGCCCACATTCCGGGCCTGGTGGTGGTGGCGCCCTCGACACCGCAGGACAGCCATTCTCTGCTGCGCGCGGCGATCGACTGTGGCGACCCGGTGGCCTACTTCGAGCACAAGGAACTGTGGGGCACGACCGGCGAGGTGCATCCCGGCGAACCCGTGCCCCTGGGTCGCGCGAATGTGGTTCGCAGCGGCCAGGATCTGACGATCGTGAGCTGGAGCCGGGCGGTGCACGACTGCCTGGCCGCCGCCGCGCTGCTCGATGCCCAGGGCGTGCGCGCCGAGGTGATCGACCTGCGCACGCTGTGGCCCTGGGATCGCGATACCGTGATGGCGTCTGCGGCGCGCACGGGGCGCGTGCTGGTGGTCCACGAGGCGGTGCAGGTGGCCGGCTTCGGCGCCGAGATCGTCGCCACGCTGGCCGAGGCTGGGGTGGCCCGTGTCGCCCGGCTGGGTGCCGCGCGGGCACCGGTGGGCTATTCGCCGGGGCTGGAGGCTCAGGCGCGCCTCACCCCGGACAAAGTGGTCGTAGCGGCCCAGGCGCTGCTGAAACGCTGAGCGGTGTTGCGTCGCGCCCTCGCCTGAGCGGGAAATTGTCATCCGACCCCATTTTTGGGGTTTTCAGGCGCAGGCGGACGTGACGGATGCCCTACCCGCGGTGCTGGGCGCACGCCTAGACTCGGTCTCGATTCATGCTTTCGAGTCCCCTGCGCCATGGTGTTTCGCATCCACGCTGTCGACCCTCCTGCCGGCCCATCCGGCGGCGAGCCCGGTCGTCCGCGTCGCGCGGAAGACAGCGGCGAGTCGGTGATGATCATCGACATCGACCAGTCCGCAGCGATCCGTGCGCGGCACGGGTCGGCCGCGGGCGAGCAGCTCGGTCAGGCAGTCGCGGAGTGTCTGCGCCGCCGCCTGCGCACCGGCGATCGGCTGGCGCTGCTGCGCGAAGACGAGTTCCTCGCGGTGCTGCCGGGCGCGCCCTGCGAGGAATTGCCGGCGATCGAGGCCCGATTGCGCGAAGGCGTGCGCAGCATGCGTCTGTCGATTGCGGGCAAGGAATGGCAGCTCAGCTGCACCATCGGTTCGGCCTGCTCGAACCAGCTGTCTGGTCAGTCCAGGCGGCTAGAGTCATTGGTGCGGCTGGCTGATGCG
>JBILSK010000404.1:0-3220 GCA_044372165.1 Burkholderiaceae bacterium
TCACTTGCGCTTCTCCAGGGAGACGAATTTCAGATTCTCCGGACCGGTGTAGTTGGCGCTCGGGCGGATGATCTTGTTGTCGATGCGCTGCTCGATCACATGCGCCGACCAGCCCGAGGTGCGGGCGATCACGAAGAGGGGTGTGAACATCGCGGTCGGCACGCCCATCATGTGATAGGACACGGCGCTGAACCAGTCGAGGTTGGGGAACATCTTCTTGGCGTCCCACATCACCGTCTCCAGGCGCTCCGCAATGGCGAACATCTTGGTGTTGCCGGCGTCCTTGGATAGACGGTGGGCGACTTCCTTGATCACCTTGTTGCGCGGGTCGCCGGTGGTGTAGACCGGGTGGCCGAAGCCGATCACGACTTCCTTGGCTTCAACGCGCTTGCGGATGTCGGCCTCGGCCTCGTCGGGGGTGTCGTAGCGCTTTTGCACCTCGAAGGCGACCTCATTGGCGCCGCCGTGCTTGGGGCCGCGCAGCGCACCGATGCCGGCCGTGACGGCCGAGTACATGTCGGAGCCGGTGCCGGCCACGACGCGGCAGGCAAAGGTCGAGGCATTGAATTCATGCTCGGCATACAGGATCAGCGAGGTCTGCATGCCCCGCACCCACAGCTCGCTCGGCGCCTTGCCGTGCAGCAGGTGCAGGAAATGACCAGCGATGCTGTCGTCATCGGTCTCGACTTCGATGCGCCGACCGTTGTTGGCATAGTGGTGCCAGTACAGCAGCATCGAGCCCAGCGAGGCCATCAGGCGATCCGCGATGTCGCGCGCGCCCGGGGCGTTGTGATCGTCCTTCTCGGGCAGCTGGCAGCCAAGGGCCGACACGCCGGTGCGCATCACGTCCATCGGATGGCTGGAGGGCGGCAGCAGCTCCAACGCGGCCTTGACGTTGGCCGGCAGGCCGCGCAGCGATTTCAGCTTTGTCTTGTAACCCTTGAGTTCGGCCTTGTTGGGCAGCGTGCCATGGACCAGCAGATGGGCAATTTCCTCGAACTCGGCGCTATCGGCGAAATCGAGGATGTCGTAGCCGCGGTAGTGCAGATCATTGCCGGCGCGGCCGACAGTGCACAGGGCCGTGTTGCCGGCTGTCACGCCGGACAAGGCAACGGATTTCTTCGGCTTGGGGCCGGTGGTCTGGGTTTCTGCGCTCATCGGAGTGTCCTTTCCTGTCGTGTGCCTGATGCGTGATGAGAGAGGCGGATGACGATCACTTGCGGGCGGCGAAGAGCTCATCGAGCTTGCGCTCGAAGTCCCAGTAGCCGATGGTGTCGTAGAGTTCCTTGCGGGTCTGCATCGTGTCGACGACAGCCTGCTGCGAGCCGTCGCGGCGAATCGCCTGATAGACGTTTTCGGCTGCCTTGTTGCCAGCCCGGAAGGCCGACAGCGGATACAGCACGATGGCCACGCCCTGGCCGGCCAGTTCCTCGACGGTAAACAGCGGCGTCTGGCCGAACTCGGTGATGTTTGCCAGGACCGGTACCTTCAGCGCCGAGGTGAAGCGCTGGTACATCGGCAGGTCGGTCAGCGCTTCCGGGAAGATCCCGTCGGCACCGGCCTCGACGCAGGCGATCGCCCGCTCGACCGCACGATCGAACCCTTCTACGGCCAAGGAGTCGGTGCGAGCCATGATGAAGAAGTTGGGGTCGGTGCGGGCGTCGACGGCCGCCTTGATGCGGTCGACCATCTCGTCCTGGGTGACGATCTCCTTGCCCGGACGATGACCGCAGCGCTTGGCGCCGACCTGGTCCTCGATGTGCATCGCACCGGCACCGGCCTTGATCAGCGAGCGGACCGTGCGAGCAACGTTGAAGGCCGAGGAGCCGAAGCCGGTATCGACGTCCACCAGCAGGGGCAGATCGCAGACATCGGTGATGCGACGTACGTCGATCAGCACGTCTTCCAGCCCGGAGATGCCCAGATCAGGCAGACCCAGTGAACCGGCAGCGACACCGCCACCCGACAGGTAGATGGCCTTGTATCCGGCGTGCTTGGCCAGCAGCGCGTGCTGGGCGGTCGTGGCACCGGGAATTTGCAGGGGGCGCTCTGCGGCGAGCGCCTGGCGGAATGTGAGACCGGCTGACATGCGGGTCGCTCCTGTCATGGCTCCCTGCGGGAGCAGTGGGTGAGGCGCTTGCCGGCCCGCGAAGGCCGGCAGGAGCAGCATGCGGACGTCAGGACATCCGCACCGGTCGTTCAGGGCAGCAGGTGCTTGACCCCGTCACGCTCTTCCAGAAGTTCGTTCAGGGTGAAGTCCATGCGCTCGCGGCTGAAGGCGTCGATCTCGAGGCCGGTGACCCGCTGGTATTCGCCATTGGCGCAGATCACCGGGCAGCCGTACATGATGCCTTCGGGGATACCGTAGGAGCCGTCCGAGGGAATGCCCATGGTCGTCCACTTGCCGTCGGTGCCCAGGGCCCAGTCGCGCATGTGGTCGATGGCGGCATTGGCGGCCGAGGCTGCCGAAGACAGGCCGCGCGCCTCGATGATGGCAGCGCCACGTTTGCCGACGGTCGGCAGGAAGGTGTCGCGGTTCCAGGCTTCATCATTGATCATGGCCTTGACCGGTGCGCCAGCGATGGTCGCGAAGCGGTAGTCGGCGTACATGGTCGGCGAGTGGTTGCCCCAGACGCACAGCTTTTCGATCTGCGAGACCGGCTTGCCGGTGCGGGCCGCAATCTGCGACAGCGCGCGGTTGTGGTCCAGGCGCAGCATGGCGGTGAAGTTCTTTGCCGGCAGGCTCGGCGCCGACTTCATGGCGATGTAGGCATTGGTGTTGGCCGGATTGCCGACCACCAGGGTGCGGACATCACGGCTGGCCACGGCGTCAAGTGCCTTGCCCTGGGCGGTGAAGATCTGGGCATTGGCGGTGAGCAGGTCCTTGCGCTCCATGCCCGGGCCGCGCGGGCGGGCGCCCACCAGCAGGGCGTAGTCGGCGTCCTTGAAGGCGGTCATCGGATCGCCGTGGGCGGTCATGCCTGCCAGCAGCGGAAAGGCACAGTCTTCCAGTTCCATCATGACGCCCTTGAGCGCCTTCTGGGCCTTCTCATCGGGGATCTCGAGCAGTTGCAGGATGACCGGCTGATCCTTGCCCAGCATGTCGCCGTTGGCGATCCTGAACAGCAGGGAATAACCGATCTGGCCGGCGGCGCCGGTGACTGCGACTCGTTTGGCGGGTTTGCTCATGAAACTTTCCTCGGATGGACGATGAGGGGAG
>JBILSK010000405.1:0-3219 GCA_044372165.1 Burkholderiaceae bacterium
TCACGCCGCATGTGCTGGGCGACGGCCGCATCAATCTGAAGGTGTCGCCGGAAGTCTCCGAACTGTCGCGCGAAGGGGTTGGGGTCACCTCGGGCACGGGCACACGCTCGGTGCTGCCACTGATCAACACCCGCCGCGCCACCACCACCGTGCAGCTGCGCGATGGGCAGAGTTTTGCGATCGGTGGTCTGATCCGCAGCAGTTCGGCGGGCAACATCCGGGCACTGCCGGTGCTGGGTGAACTGCCCATCATCGGTGCGTTGTTTCGCAGCACCGACTTTCAGAACGAAAAGACCGAGCTGGTGTTCATCGTGACGCCCCGCCTGGTCAAGCCCCTGCCCGCCGACTATCAGCTGCCGACAGACCGGGTGGCTGACCCCAAGCGCGGCACCATGCTGCTGGAGGGCCGGCTGGACAGCCCCGGCCCGGCCTCCCTGGAAGTGCGATGACACCGACCCCTGCCCGCCTCCTTGTGCTTGCCGCCTCGGCGCTGCTGGCGGCCTGTGCGCCGACGACGCCGAGCTTTGACGACGGCTTCGGGCTGACCACCCGCCAGTTGATGGCCCAGCAGGTGCGTCACCCGCAGGCCACACAGGTCAATGCCGACCGACCTGTCGATGGCATCGATGGACGCGCCGGGCGCGAGGTGCACGAGCGCTACATTCGCGGCTTCATCGAGCCGGTCAAACCCGCGCCCATCTTCAACCTTGGCGGCTCGGGCGGCTCGGGCGACTCTGGCGGCGAGCGCTGAGCACCGCCGCGCCGATACGGGCCACGCACCGATGAACCGCACCACCCACCGCATCGACGCCGCGCAGGGTCGACAGCGTGGCGCGGTGGCGGTCGTGTTCGCGATGCTGCTCGTCTTGCTGCTGGGCTTCGTGGGCCTGGGGCTGGATGCGGGCCGCCTGTTCGTGGCCAAGACCGAACTGCAGAACACGGCCGATGCCTGCGCCCTGGCCGCGGCGTCCGCGCTGACCCGAGCCACCACCTCGCAACTGAGCATCGCCGAGAACCGCGGCATGATCGTGGGCGCCGCGAACCGGGTTGGCATGCAAAGCACCGTGCCCTCCCTGAGCGCCAACAGCTCGATCACCTTTGCCACCTCGCTGGCCGGGCCCTTCCTGCCACGCACCTCGATCACCGACATCCGCGCACAGACCCATGCCCGCTGCACCGTCACCGAACCCGACATCGCCCCGATCCTGATTCGCGTGGTCAACGCGATTCCCGGTGTGTCGATCGGCACCACCTCGGTGAGTGCCTCATCGATTGCCACCTTGAAGGGCACGCCAGCCAACTGCTCGCTGCCGATCGGACTGTGCAAGGCCACCAGCGGACCCGGCAGTGGCCTGAACGTGGGGCAGTGGGCGATCGGCACCTTCAGCAATGCGGATGACGGCAAGTTCGGCACCGCCTCAGCCCGCTTCCTGTGGGTGGGATTCGACCCGGCTGCGGGAGTGAGCGACACCGAGGAACAGCTGGGCTCCTCATCCGGCCAGTGCGCACTGATCGGCAGCATGGACCAGGTCTATCCGATCAACACTGGGGTCATTGCCCGCCTTCAGGAAAGCTGGGACATGCGCTTCGGCTACTGGAAGGGCCCTGCGGCCTCGAACATCGCGAAGCTGCCCGACAAGACCGGCTGGTATCGCACGCCGCGGGTCGAGTACTACGACTCGCCTCTGGTGTTTCCGCTGCCGCCGCTCCCCACCAACGTGGCCGGCGCCTTTCTCACCGCACGCCTGCAGTACCTCGGCGGAGCAAGCGTCTCTGTGCCGGCCGACGAAATGAAGGTGCCGCAGACCGGCGGCTACAAGTTCATGAACTCGACCGAGCTGCAGGCCGACGGCAGCGATCGACGCATGGCGGTGGCGCCAGTGATCAACTGCACCAACCTGCAGGCCGGTCTGCCCACGCCCGTGGACGAATGGGCCTGCCTGTTGCTGCTGTTTCCGTCGTACAAGGGCATGATCGGATTCGAATATCGAGGGGCAGCCTCCAGCAAGGGGTCGGGCTGTGCCACCACCGGCTTGCCGGCGGCCAATGGCCCCCGTGTGCCGGTGCTGGTGCAATGAAGCCGGGTCCTGGCAGGAAGCGATCGATGCGACCCCGTGCACGCGGAGCGGCCGCCGTCGAAATGGCGATTGTCGCGATCCCGCTGATGCTGATGGTGGTCGCCGCCCTCGAATTCGGGCGGGCGATGGTCACCTACAACAGCCTGGTCAAGGCCACGCGGGACGCCGCCCGCCATCTGTCCGGCTTCGATCCGAATACCGGCGTGGATTACCCGATGACGCTGGCCACCAACCGGGTGCTGTACGGCACCGATGCGCCTCAGGCCAGCCCTCAGATTGAAGGTCTGACTGCGGCCATGGTCCGCATCTGCGATCGCGCCCACAACAACGGCTGTCGAGCGGGCAGCTTCGGGCTGGTCAGCACCGCAACCGGTCAGATGGCCCTGGTGCGGGTGGAAATCGTGGGCTACGTATTCCAGCCGATCTTTCCGGGATTTCACATCATGGGCACGGTGACCTTCGAGCCGATCGGGACGACGCTGCGACAGGTCTTGTGATGCACAATCGCGGCCACCACTGTCGTTTCAACCGATTCTGTCGAGGATCCACTGCGGTCGAGTTCGCGCTGGTGTCCATCGTGTTCATGGCCATGCTGATTGCAGTGATCGATTTCGGCCGCTACGCCTATGTGCTCAACGCCGCATCCGAAGCGACTCGGCTGGGCGCGCGGCTGGCCGCGGTGTGCAATGAATCAGCCCCCATCGTCCGTCAACGCATGCGCGACATCCTGCCGCTGCTCAACGATGCCAACATCGTGATTGCCTACCCCAGTGCGACCTGCGAACCGATCGATTGCACGCCGGTCACGGTGTCTCTGGATGGCGTGAGCTTCGACAGCATCATTCCCCTGGCCTCCGTGTATTTCACCGTCCCGGCATTTCGCACGGCGCTGACCCGGGAAAGCCTGGACAGCACGAACAACGCCGTGTGCAACTGAACAGCCCGCCCACCGACCATGCTTCGACTGCTCGCGATTTCCGACACCGAATCGGTCCTGGCCGACATCCAGGCTGCCTGCACGTCGCTGGACATCGTTGCCACCCTGGACTGCCGACAAGGCTCGCTTCGCGCCGGCCTGGCGAAGACCTCAGTCGAGGACGTCGACCTGATCCTGCTCGATCTGACGCGGGATGGCTCAGCC
>JBILSK010000406.1:0-3210 GCA_044372165.1 Burkholderiaceae bacterium
CGCAGCAGTGGGCAAGGCCTGGGCCGAGACACTCGGCAAGCACTTTCCAGCGATGACGCTGGTCCAGGTCTCGGCGCTGATCGATCCAGCCGCCAAGGTGGAAATCGAGGGCGAGGCGCTACTGCCCTGACGCCTGCGTCGGGCCGGCGGCACCCTTGGGGGTGCCGTGCACCACACCATCGCACCTTTCATGTACGCCAAGCTCGACTACGAACTCGAGCGCGACTTCATCCCGCTGATTCCGGTGGCCAGCGTGCCGCAGGTGCTGGTGGTCAACCCGAAGAAGGTGGAGAGCGCTCAGGTCCAGAGCCTGGCCTGCGCCAGCAGATGCTCGTGAAAGACCTTGGCAATGGGGGACGGCTGCTTGCCCTTTGGCCGCACCACATGCCAGCGTGAATCGATCGGAAATCCTGACACTTCGAGCACGCGAACACCGTGCTCCGAGGTTCGGCCGTGCAGGGCATGCTGGGAGAGCACCGAGATGCCCAGGCCCCCCGCCACGGCTTCCTTGATCGCCTCGTTGCTGCCCAGCTCCAGGCGCAGGTCGGGGGTGAATCCATGCTGCTTGAAATGAGCGTCGATCGCCATGCGGGTACCCGAACCCTGCTCGCGCAGGATGAATCTCTGGGCGTGCAGGTCCTTCAAGGCCAGCCTGCGCCGCGAGGCCAGGGGATGGGACCGGGATGCGATCACGACCAGCGGGTTCGGCAGGAAGACCTGATCGTCCAGCTCGATGTCCCGCGGCGGCATCGACATGATGTAAAGGTCATCCAGATTGTCCCGCAGGCGCTGGACCACACCATCGCGGTTCAGGACTTCAAGCGAGATGTCGATCTCCGGATAGCGGGCGCAGAAGCTGCCCAGCAGCCTGGGCACGAAGTACTTGGCCGTGCTGACCACTGCCACTCGAAGCGCTCCCCGAGTCAAGCCTCGCAGAGCATCGATGCGCTGCTCGAATGCAGCCCATTCGTTGGCCATGGCTCGAGCGGTTAGAGCCAGCTCCTTGCCTGCATCGGTCAGCTGGACGCGCCGGGAGATCACTTCATGCAGGGGCAAGCCGACCGACTCGGCAAGCTCCCTCAACTGCATCGAAGCAGTCGGTTGGGTGACATGACACCGACGCGCGGCCTGGCTGACGCTGCCGGTTTCAGCCAGCGCCAGGAAGAGCCGCAACTGCCTGAAGGTCGCATTCATCGATTTTTAATGATATGACTTTTAGTGATAATCGATTTTACTCTATGCGTTCATGACCCTAGCATGACGATCCGAAAGGACATCCGCCATGCAGAACCTGCTCGATCCCGCCATCCTGTTCTTCGTCTTCGGTGTGCTCGCCGGTCTGCTGAAGTCGAACCTGGACATTCCCCAACCCATCTCGCGGTTCCTGTCGCTGTATCTGTTGATGGCCCTCGGACTCAAGGGTGGCTTTGCACTGGCCCAGTCAGGGGTGACGGCCTCGGTGGCAACCAGCCTGACTGCCGCGATGCTGATGGCCTTCATCGTGCCGGCACTGAGCTTCCAGGTGCTCAAGCACAAGGTGTCAGGGTTCGATGCGGCAGCCATCGCCGCGTCCTATGGATCGGTTAGTGCGGTCACCTTCGTGACCGCGATGCAGGTGCTTGAAGCCAACGACATGGTGCCGGGCGGGCACATGGCTGCGGCACTGGTGGTGATGGAATCACCCGCGATCCTCATTGCAATCATGCTGGCCAATCGATTGCGTCAGACTGCGGGCGCACCCTGCGTGCTGGCGAATGCGGATGGGTCGGCGACAGCCACACTGCTGAAGCCTGCGTCACCGAGACTGGGCCGAATCCTTCATGAGTCGTTCACCGATGGCGCCCAATTGCTGCTGCTCGGTGCGATGGCCATCGGCTACCTGACTGGCGAAGCAGGCAAGTCCGTGATGGCTCCTTTCTCGATCGATCTGTTCAAGGGCATGCTGGCCTTCTTCCTGCTCGACATGGGGCTGGCGGTCGCGAGAAACCTCGGTTCGCTTCGAGGCCAGTCACCGCTGCTGCTCGCCTACGCATGCATCGGGCCGCTGGCGCACGCGGCCATCGCACTGATGCTGGCTATCCTGTTGCAGTTGCCTGCAGCGGACGCAGCCGTGCTGATGACCCTGTCTGCGAGCGCGTCCTACATCGTCGTGCCGGCGGTGCTCAGGTTTGCTATCCCGGAAGCCAATCCATCTCTCTATCTGGGGCTATCCCTGGGTATCACCTTCCCCTTGAATCTGCTGCTGGGGATTCCGCTCTACATGACTGCGGCTCGACACTGGCTGGGCTGATTCACCACCTCCGATCATCAGGCCGGGAGTCGACGTCGCCAAATACCGTGGTGCGCTCGGCAAGATGGATCAGCGCATCTTCGGGCATCTCATTCAGCGGGCTGCCGGTCACGATCCCGGTGACCGGCAGGCTGACGGCCTGCGCGACATGACGCGAAGGCCCGTGTTGCTCCAGGCGTCGAACAGACCTTCAATGCGCTGCCTGAGCGCGTCATCGAGTGGTTGCGGTTGACGGCCCCCGGCGCCATCGCGTGCCGACGTGCAGACCGTCAGCAACTTGGCCAACGCCCCTTTGGTGATCAACAGCGTGCCCGTCTTGTCCAAACACAGGACATCCATCGAGCCCAGGTTCTCGATGGCATTCAAGCGACGCACGATCACGCCGCGCTTGGCCATGCGCTTGGCACGGTGCGACAGGGTGATGCTCAGGATGGAATCAGGCCTCCTGCTGATAGCAGCAGGGGGACTTGCGAAGCAGCCGGCCCGCATGAGGCCGATGACGGTGTCTTCGTCGTTCATTTGCAGCGCGCCTCATCAAGGATTCTGGCGATGTCGGGCGCGTCCATCCGATCGGCTTCAGGATCTTTCCGTCCTCACGGCGGCGCACGAACCCGTCTGGCCCGACCTTGGCCATGTTCGATCGCACGACTTCCGTCCACAGCTCTTCTGCGGGCCATCCCCTCTGCGTCGTCCCTGCTTTCGTGAAGCCTGATCGCGCTCTTGCAGCCGTTCTTCATGACTGCGAAGACCTCCTTGGTCACCCACCGCGCTTCGTCCGTGCAGGGCGGGTGTTCGTCGGCGAAGTGCGCCCGAACGTGGTCCAGCAGGTAGGTGGCCGCCTTCTCCAGGCTCCAGACCGGGATCTCGATCAGGGCGGCAGCAGCCTCCAGGAGTGGTTTCGGTCTGAAATAAACGGCCGA
>JBILSK010000407.1:0-3205 GCA_044372165.1 Burkholderiaceae bacterium
AGGTGGAGCCGGTGCCCGGCAGGGCGGCGGAGCAGCGCCTGCTCGCAAGCCGGCACCGGCGGCGTCCTCCGGCTTGGGCGAGATGGACGACGACATTCCCTTCTGATGCTTGCGCGGTCGCGTTCCGAACACGCCCGCATCGACCCATGCCGTAAGCTTGCTTCATGGAACAGACCGCATCCCCTGCCCTGAACCCGGCCGCTGCCGCGGCGGCCCCTCCCGGCTTTCATCTGCTGGCCAAGCCTAGCGGCTCGACCTGCAACATCGACTGCACCTACTGCTTCTTCCTGTCCAAGGAAGCGCTGTATCCGGATGACAAGCACCGGATGTCGCCCGACACGCTCGAGGTCTACATCCGGCAACTGCTCGAGTCCCATCGCGTGCCGGAGGTGACGGTCGCCTGGCAGGGGGGCGAGCCCACGCTGATGGGCGTCGAGTTCTTTCGCAAGTCGATTGAACTGGTCGAGAAGTACCGCCAGCCGCACCAGACCGTGAACCACACCTTCCAGACCAATGGCATTGCGCTGGATGATGAGTGGTGCGCGTTTCTCAAGGCCAACAAGGTGCTGGTCGGCCTCAGTGTCGATGGCCCGCGCGAGATCCACGACACTTACCGGCTCACCCGTGGTGGCAAGGGCACCTTCGACCTGGTGATGAAGGGCCTGGCGCTGCTGAAGAAGCACGGGGTCGACTTCAACATCCTGTGCACGGTCAACGCGGCCAACCAGGATCATGGTCGGCGGGTCTACCAGTTCTTTCGCGACGAACTCGGTGCAAGCTGGATCCAGTTCATTCCCATCATCGAGCGTGCCACCGAGCAGACCCTGGCGATTGCCAACCTGGGCTGGTCGACCGGGCCGCGTGAAAAGCGCCTGCTCTACACCCAGACCGGCGATCGGGTCACCGAGCGCTCGGTGGGCGGCGAGCAGTACGGCCGATTCCTTATCGACATCTTCGAGGAATGGGTGCGCCGCGATGTCGGCACCGTCTACGTGCAGATGTTCGATGTGACCCTTGAGGCGTACTTCGGTCGCTACAAGCTGTGCATCCATGCACCGGTCTGCGGCAACGGCCCAGCCCTGGAGCACAACGGCGACCTCTACGCCTGCGATCACTACGTCGAGCCCCGCTACAAGCTGGGCAACATCCATGAAACCCACATGCTCGAGCTGGTCGCGCTCCCTCAGCAGCGCAGCTTCGGGACCGACAAGCGTGACCGCCTTACACAGCAGTGCCAGCAGTGCGAAGTCAAGCCGCTGTGCAATGGCGGCTGTCCCAAGGACCGCTTCGTCGCGTCCCGGGACGGCGAGCCTGGCCATAACTACCTGTGCCATGGCTTGTACGCCTTCTTCACGCACACCCGCGAGGCCATGCGACACATGGCCGAGCTGTACGCGAGCGGCCAACCGCCCGCCGACATCATGCGGCAGGTGGCGGCGCTCGATGCCAAGCGTGGCCCTTATGTACCGTGTCCCTGCGGCAGCGGGCGCAAGTTCCGGTTCTGCCACGGCGCTCGGCCCGCTTCCGCGTCTGCCTGATCGAGTGACACCCGATCGATCCGCACTCCTTCAAGCAGGCGCCCACCTTCATGCATGAGGCCTTTCCCGTCGCATCGCTGGTCGGTGCCCTGATCCTCGCGCTGGTCTATGTGCTGCGCGGTGGCGCCGGCGAATCCGGATTTTCCGGCCGATTCTGGGCGCGTCGCCTCTGGGTGTCGGTGGCCGCCGGCGTGTCGGTGGCCTATGTCTTCGTCGATGTGCTGCCCGAACTGGCCGAGCAGAACCACCGGCTTCGGGAGGGGGTGGGCGAGCATGGGCTCGCCTTCGCCGACCATCGGATCTACCTGTTGTCGCTGCTGGCTTTCGTGGTCATCTACGGGCTCGACCACATCGTGCTCGCCGCGCGACAGGGCGCGCATGAGCACACGGCCACGCCCCATGTAGCCGAGCGCGATGCGGTCTGGTGGCTGCATGTGGGCGGATTCAGCCTTTACAGCGCGCTCATCGGCTATCTGCTGGTCGAGCGGGCCGAGCAGGGGCACGCGGCCCTGGCGGTCTATGTGCTGGCCATGGCCGTGCACTTCATCATCGTGAACCATTCGCTTGCCGAGGAGCACGGCCAGTCCTACCGCAGCGTCGGGCACTGGCTGCCCGCGCTCGGGGTGCTGCTGGGCTGGGCGGGGGGCCTGCTGGCACCCTTGTCGCCCGAGGTATTTGCGCGGGTCTTTGCGCTGCTGGCCGGGGGCATCGTGATCACCAGCTTGAAGACCGAACTGCCCGACGGAGACCGCGGCCGCTTCCTGCCTTTCCTGGCTGGTGCAGCCGGCTTCACCGCCCTGCTGCTGCTGGCTGCTGCCTGAGCCCTTCGAGAGACCCATGGATCCTGCTGAACTCGTCAAGCTGGCCATCACGGTCAGTGTTCCGCTGCTGGTGTTCTCGCTCGGTCTGCGGGCGTCATTCGCGGATGCGACCTCGGTGCTGGCCTCGCTGTTTCAATCGCCGCACCGATTGGCCCGGGCCGTGCTGTCGATGAACGTGCTGGTGCCCCTGGTGGCCACCGCTGTCGTGCTCTACGCCGACCTGCCACGTGCCGTGCGCCTGGCAGTGCTGGCCATGGCCGTGGCACCCATTCCCCCCATCCTGCCTGGCAAGCAGCTCAAATTCGGCGGGCATGCAGACTATGTCTTCGGCCTGCTGGTGGCCGTGTCGCTGTTGTCCATCGTCACGGTGCCCATCGGGGTCGACCTGCTGGGTCGGCTGTTTGGCCAGGACGCGCATGTCGATTGGCAGACGATCGCCGGCATCGTCGGCAAGTCGATCTTCGCGCCGCTGTTGCTGGGGCTTCTGGTCCATCAGCTGTCCCGTTCGCTGGCTGACCGTCTCGCTCCCTGGGTTGCGCGGGGGGCGACGGTGCTGCTGGTGCTGGGCTTGATCCCGGTGCTGGTGAAGGTGTGGCCGGCCATGGCCACCCTGATCGGGACCGGTGCGGTGCTTGCCATCGCGGCGGTGGTTGCGCTGGCGATCACCATCGGACA
Organism: Burkholderiaceae bacterium; assembly: GCA_044372165.1. GTDB lineage: Bacteria > Pseudomonadota > Gammaproteobacteria > Burkholderiales > Burkholderiaceae_E > UBA4615. The sequence goes on from JBILSK010000407.1 coordinate 3,035, forward strand.
TCTGCTTGGCGGCCCGAATGCCGCTGACCGCAAGTCCCTGGCGATTGCCTCGGCCATGCGCCACCCGGGGGTGGCCCTGGCGGTGGCCTCGGTGAATGGACCCGATGAGCCCGGAGCGGCCGCGGCAGTGCTGCTGTACGTGATCATCGCGGCCTTCCTGACCACGGTCTA
>JBILSK010000408.1:0-3202 GCA_044372165.1 Burkholderiaceae bacterium
CTCGGCGAGCAAGCCCTGGCCGCCCAGGTCGATCAGATGAACCCGAACACGATCGAAGGTGATCGCCACCCGATTGCGAACCGCGCCTTCGTCAAGCGCGATTCCGTGGGACTGCGCCCACGATTCAATCAGGTTGGGAGTCGAGGACATGCCGTGTGGATCAAGGGGATGGGGGAACACGAGGCGAGTCGCCGGGGCGATCCGCCAGGTCCATCACCAGGCGCAGAACGGCCGCCACGGGCTCGATCAGATCCGAAGGGATGTATTGATCGAGTGACGAGGCATCGAACAGCGCATGGGCCAACGGGATATTCTGCACGATCGGCACGCCGGCTTCCCGGGCGGCCTGGATCATGCGTTCGGCCAGCGCCCCCTCGCCCTTGCCCACGACGACCGGCAAGGGGGTGGTCTGCTCGTCGTACCGGATCGCAATCGCCAGGTGAGTCGGGTTGGTCACCAGCACGGACGCGGTACGGGCTGCTTGAACAGAATCGCTGGCGAGCAGCTCCTGATGCAGATGCTTGCGCTGACCCTTGATGTGCGGGTCGCCCTCCATTCCCTTGTATTCCTGCTTGATCTCGTCCTTGCTCATCATCAGCTGCTTGGTGTGCTGAGTCCGCTGCCAGACGAGATCGGCCAGAGCAATCACGGCATAGGCCAGCCCCGTCTGGATGATCAGGGTCTTCAACAGCTCGCTCATCAAGGTGCCGATCTCTGCAAAGCCCCGGTAGGGAATGTGCATCAGTATCGGCAGGGCATCACGAGTCAGGACATAGGTCACCCAGGACAACACGCCGATCTTGATCAGGGACTTCAGCAGCTCGACCAGCGACTTCTTGGACAGCATGTTCTTGGCGTTCTCGAGCACATTCAGCTTCTTGGCCGAAGGCTTGATCGCCTCGAAGGCAAACAGCAGTCCAGTCTGGAGGGTCTCGGAAAAGATCCCGACAATCAGGACGATGCCGATGAACGGCAGCAGCAGTGCAGCGGTCTCGAGCAGCATCGCCTCGAGCAGCATGCCGATGGCTGCACGAAAGTCGGTGTTGATGAATGCCATCGGGGCCAGCATGAGGCTCGAGAAGGACTCCACCAGCATCCTTCCGGCCGCGATGATGTAGGCGAACAAGGCAACGATCAGCGCCGTCTGGGTGAAGTCCTTGCTCTTGGCCACCTGGCCCTTTTCGCGGGCCTCTCTGAGCTTCTTGGCGGTGGGTTGTTCGGTCTTTTCGCTCATCGCCCGCCCTCGGGGCGCAGGCCCGCATCCAGTCGAACGGTCCAGTCGGCGAGCCCGCGAAGCGGCTTGTCGATGAAATCGAACAAGGTGCCGGTGTACAGGATCAGCACCAGCAGCGCGAGCGCGCTCTTGATCGGCATGGCCAGAAAGAAGACCTGCAACTGGGGCGCAAAGCGGCTGACCAGGGCAAGTGACAGTTCAGCCAGGAACATCGCCACCATCACCGGCGCGGCCAGCAGCATCGCCGCGGTGAGCAGGTAGTTGAGCTGAGACATCAGCAGATCGGACCAATCGGCCCGAGCGAAGTCCGGCCAGAAGCTCAGGGGCGGCCACAGGCGATAGCTGTCATAGATCATGCCGAGCATCACCTGCACGCCACCCACGGCCATGTAGTAGGTGATGAAGGCGAAACCGAACAGGATCCCCAGGGGCGAGGTGTCGTGGCCGGTGGTCGGATTGAGCGTGGCGGCCATGCTCGCCCCGCGTTGATTGTCGATGATGAAGCCCACCGACTCCATGATCCAGAATGGCACGGCTGCGACGTAGCCGAGCATCAGCCCCAGAATGGCTTCCTTGAGCAGCAGTGCCAGCAAGGACATCCCGGCCGGCAATTCGGCCGCCGGGATCGTGGGCACCACCAGCAGACCGAGGGCCGCTGCAATGGCGAACTGCAGCGTGCGAGGCACCATCTGCCGATTCAGGAACGGCATCAGCAGAAACAGCGGCATCAACCTCGCCTGCACCACGCCGAGCACCATCAGCTGGTCCATCAGCAGGGATTGATCGGACAGGATGGACTCGACCATGATCGGGTGCCGTCAGCCTCAGCGGCCGCTGGACTCGAACTTCGCGAAGACCGAATTGGTATAGAGCACCATCTCCGAGCCCATCCACCCTGCCGTCAGAAACAGCACCAGGCCCACCGCAATCAGTTTGACCGCGAAGGACAGCGTCTGCTCCTGAATCTGGGTCAAGGCCTGCAGCAAGGAGAACAGCGTGCCGACGATGGCGGCGACCAGGATCGTCGGCATGGACAGAAACAGGGTCAGATACAGAGCCTGTACCAGATAACCGGTGATATCCGAGCTGCTCATGGCGCCCTCAGCGGTAGGACATGACCAGACCCTGAATGAGCTTGGTCCATCCGTCGACCATCACGAACAGGAACAGTTTCAGGGGCATGGAAATCATCACCGGCGAGACCATCATCATGCCCATGGCCAGCAGCACATTGGAGACCACCAGGTCAATCACCACAAACGGCAGGAACAGCAGGAAGCCGATCTCGAATGCCTCGGTGAGTTCGGTAATCATGAAGGCCGGCACCAGGATCAGCAGATCCTTCTCGGTGACCTTCGCCGACAGCTCCTTTCCCCAGAGATCCTGCGTGGCCTTGAAGAAGAAATCCCGCTGGCGCGGGTCGCTGTGCTTGTACATGAACTCGCGCAGCGGTTCGGCGCCGCGACCGATCGCCTTGATCGTCGAATTGACGTCGCGCACAGCCGCCGGATCTTCGATCACCGTCTCGTACATGCTCTGGCCCACCGGCGCCATGATGTACACGCTCATGATCAAGGCCAGCCCGTACAGGGCCAGATTGGGCGGGATCTGCTGAATGCCCAACGCATTGCGCAACAGGGACATCACCACGGCCAGCTTCAGGAACGAGGTGCTCACCACCGCGATTGTCGGCACCAGCGCCATCAGCGCCAGCGCCAGCGCCAGGGAGATCGGATCGAAGTTGGTCACTGCGCCTCGCTTTCGCCGCGAGTGGCGAGTGTCGGGGGGCGAATCGAGTCGATCGATACACCTATCCTGCCGTCGATCTCCACCAGGTGGCCTGTGCCGATGATCGCGCCGTTGGCTCTGATCACCACATATTCGTGAATCGGACGATCCAGCGCGATGGTCTCGCCAGGCTTCATGCGCTCGAGCGTCGCGAGGCTCAGGGTCGTGTTGCCGAGATCA
>JBILSK010000409.1:0-3198 GCA_044372165.1 Burkholderiaceae bacterium
CAGAGCGTTCGGATCGCCCGACGCAGCATCGAGGTGTAGCACAGGTCGAAGCTGAGCCCCTCGGCCTTGAGCAGCTGTCCGGCGCGCCGGGCTTCGTCCAGGCCATTGGGCGTCAGGTCGACGTCCGTCCAGCCGGTGAAGCGGTTTTCGAGGTTCCATTGGCTTTCGCCGTGGCGCAGCAGCACGAGGGTATGGGGCATGGCGGGGATTCACACTGTAGGGGCGCCGCTATTCTATAATCGTCCGCTTCGGTCGGGACTTGCCGCCCGTCGCACCACCGCAGCACGTCGGCGGTCCTGTGTCCCCCTTCATCGCGCAACCGCTCCCTCCCGTGAAATTCCTGATTGAAAACCTGTTCCTGGTGGCTGCGGCCGTGGTGTCCGGAGCCATGCTCTTCTGGCCCATCCTCAATCGCCAGATGGCCGGTGCGATGGTCAACACCATGCAGGCCACGCGACTGATCAATGACGGTGCGGTGCTGCTCGATGTGCGCGAGAGCAGCGAATTTTCCGCCGGTCACGTCAATGGCAGCCGGCATATCCCGGTCGGCGAGATCGCCACCCGTGCCGGCGAACTGCCGGCGGGCAAACCGGTGGTGGTCATCTGCGCCAGTGGTGCGCGCGCCAGCCGAGCTGCGTCCGCACTGCGCAAGGCTGGCCGCGCCGATGTCCATTGCCTCGAAGGCGGGCTGGCCGGCTGGAAGCGCGCCGGGTTGCCGGTCGTCACCCAATCCTGATCCTGCACAAGGGAGTTCCCGATGAGCGCCAAGATCACCATGTACTCCACGGCCGTCTGCCCCTATTGCGTGCGCGCCGAGGCCCTGCTCAAGCAGCGCGGCGTCGAGACCATCGACAAGATCCGGATCGACCTGGACCCCACCGAGCGCGACCGCATGATCGAGCGCACCGGTCGGCGGACCGTTCCGCAGATCTACATCGGCGAGACCCATGTTGGCGGCTATGACGACCTGGCCGCGCTCGATCGTGCGGGTGGCCTGATGCCCCTGCTGCAAGCCTGATAGCGGGCAGGATCGGCCGGCTGACTGCCCGGGCACTCCCCCGGGCGCTGCTCGAGGTACAAGCCCGTCGGGCGCGCCCCTTCCGGGCGCTTCGCTTGCGATTCGACCCTGCCGTGTACGGCCCTCGCCGATGCACCCCTCCTCTCCCCCCACTGACATTCAGAACAGGATCCGCCCATGAGCGACGCACAACAGCCGATCTTCCAGATCCAGCGCATGTACCTGAAGGACCTCTCCCTGGAAATCCCGGGTGCGCCGCGGATCTTCCTCGAGCAGGGCACGCCCGCGCTGGAAGTCGCGATCGACACGACTCAGGACGTCCTGGCTGATGGCATCCACGAGATCACCGTGACCACGACCGTGACGACCCGATTGGGCGACAAGGTGCTGTTCCTGGTCGAGGCTCGCGAAGCCGGCATCTTCGAGATTCGCAATGTGCCCCCCGAGCAGATGCCGTTGGTGCTCAACGTGGTCTGCCCGAACATCATCTATCCGTATCTGCGCTCGAATGTGGCGGATGTGGTCCAGCGTGCCGGCTTCCCGCCCATCCATCTCACCGAACTGAACTTCGAGAGCGTCTATCAGAGCCGTCTGGCAGCGCAGCAGGCGGGCCAGGAGACCGGTCCGGTCATCCTGACCCAGAACGCGCCCCGGCCGAACTGAGGGCCTGCCCGTGATCCAGTCCCGGAGTCCGCGCATCGAGCTGCTCGCAGCGGCGTGCCGCCACAGCCGGCGCGGGCGGGTGGGTCTGCGCGCCGCCTCGATCGCGGCCGCGCTGGCCTTCGGGATGCTGAGCACGGCGATGGCCGCCGATTTCCGGTCGGTCCTGGCCCCGGCCGTGATGTATGACGCGCCGTCCCGGCAGGCTTCGCGCCTGTTCCTGGCCCCGCGGGGCATGCCGGTCGAGGTGGTCTCCTCCTCGGGTGCCTGGTTGAAGGTCCGCGACATCAGTGGCGACTTTGCCTGGGTGGAACGCACCGACCTGGGCGAACGGCGCAGCGTGATCGCGTCCGGCCTGACCACGGTGCGCCAGCAGCCTCAGGACGGCGCACTCGAACTGTTCCAGGTCGAACGCGGTGTGCTGCTCGAGCTGGCGCGGCCCCCGGCGGCGCAGAACACGGCAGGGTGGCTCGAAGTTCGTCACCGCGACGCCGGCACCGGTTGGGTGCGAACCGCCGAGGTCTGGGGGTGGTGATCGCCTCATCGGGGCGCTGCCCGCGGGCATGCTGACCCCGTCATGAAGATCGCTGTGCTCGGAGCGGGCGCCTTCGGCACGGCGCTGGCCTGGCATGGGGCGCAGCGTCACGAGGTCTCCCTCTGGGCGCGTGACCCCGATCTTGCGGCTCGCCTGAGGGTCGAGCGGGTCAATGCCCGATACCTTCCGAACGCGGTGCTCGGCGATCGCGTCTCGCCCACCCACGACCTCGATGAAGCCGTGGCGGGCGCCGGGTTGCTGGTGATCGCCACGCCGGTTGCGGGCCTCAGAGCCCTGGCTCAGTCGCTGGCGCGGCGTGCGTCCACCGCCGAGCAGGCGGTCGTCTGGTTGTGCAAGGGGCTGGAAGCCGACAGCGGCCTGCTGCCTCACGAGGTGCTGGCCCAGGTCTGGCCACAGGCCCGTGCGGGTGCCCTGTCCGGACCGAGTTTCGCGCAGGAAGTGGCAGCGGGCTTGCCGGTTGCGCTGTCGGTGGCCTCGCCCCATGCGCAGGTGATTCGCGCGGCGGTCGACGCTTTGCACCATGGCGCCGCACGCATCTACGGCACCGACGATCAGGTCGGGGTCGAGACAGGCGGTGCCCTGAAGAACATCATGGCGATCGCGACCGGCATCTCCGATGGCCTGGGCCTGGGCTTCAATGCACGCGCCGCGCTCTTGACCCGGGGGCTCGCCGAAATGACTCGCTATGGGGTCGCCCTGGGCGCTCGGGCCGAAACCTTCACTGGCCTGGCCGGTGTGGGCGATCTGGTGCTCACCTGCACCGGTGATCTCTCGCGCAATCGGACCGTCGGAGTGCGCCTGGCCCGTGGCGAGACGCTGGCTGCCATCCTGGCCTCGCTGGGGCATGTGGCCGAGGGCGTGGCGTGTTGTCGCGCGGTCAGCGATCGTGCGCACCGATTGCAGGTCGATCTGCCGATCACCCGTGCCGTGGCCTCGGTGCTCTTCGAGGGTCAGGCGCCGCGCG
>JBILSK010000410.1:0-3197 GCA_044372165.1 Burkholderiaceae bacterium
CTCCAGGCCCGCTGCCGTGCGGCAGGGCGGACGAAAGCAGCCATAGACCGGTTCGTCGAATTCGAAGCGCAGCAACTTGCACCAGTCTCGCAGACGCGGCACGCCGATCAGTTGCAGGCGCGACGCGCCGGCCAGAGGCTCGGCGATCGGGCTGCCGGCGCTCAGGTTGTGCAGCCCCCACAAGCTCACCGGATTGAACCCGGTGAGGATGAGCCGCCCTTCCGGGCGCAGCACGCGGTCGACCTCGCGCAGCACCTGGTGCGGATCGGCGGTGGTCTCCAGCACGTGGGGCAGCAGGACCAGGTCGATCGAATGGCTCTCGAAGGGCAGCTCCTCGAAGTGGGCCACCCGCAGGCAGGAGCCCTCCCCGCCTGGCAGCGGATCGTCCGGCAGCAGCACGCGAACGCGATGCGGCATGCGGTTGGCACGCAGGCCATCGAGAGCCGGATCGCCCAGCTGCACCGCATGAAAACCGAACACGTCGGCCACGGCCTGGTCGACGCACGCCTGCTCCCAGGCTAGCGCATACATGGCGGACGCAGAGTCCAGCGGCCGCAGCGCGGCCGCGCCTACAATGGGAGCTTCACCCCCCGACCCGCCTCTCTTCACCTTCGTGCACCCCACACCATGACACTGTCGACCCCGACCTCAGCTGCTGGCTCGCCGGTGGCGGCTCATCCCTCGATCCTGCCGATCCCGGCCTTCGACGACAACTATATCTGGATGATCATCGACCGTGACCAGCGTCGTGCAGCGGTGGTCGATCCGGGCGATGCCGCGCCGGTGCTGGCTGCACTGCGGGCGCGCGGACTGCACTTGAGCGCCATCCTGGTCACCCATCATCACGGCGACCACGTCGGCGGGCTGGATGCACTGCAGCGCGAGTACCCGGAGGTCGCCGTCCATGGTCCCCAGGCGTCGAAGGTGGCTGCGCTCACCCATCGCCATGCGGACGGAGCCCGCCTGGCGCTGGAGGGCTTCGATGTCCACTTCACCGTGATGAACGTGCCGGGACACACGCTGGACCATATCGCCTGGTATGCGCCGTCGCTGGGCACCACCGACCCGCGCCCGGTCCTCTTCTGTGGCGACACGCTGTTCGTCGGTGGCTGTGGCCGTGTCTTCGAGGGCACGCCTGCCCAGATGCACGCCTCGCTGTCCAGGCTCGCTGCGCTTCCGGCCTCGACGCTGGTCTACTGCGCACACGAATACACCGCCTCCAACCTGCGATTCGCCCTGCTGGTCGAACCCGGCAACTCGGCCTTGCAGGCGCGGGCGGCCGACGTGTCCCGCCTGCGCGAGGCGGGCACCCCCACGGTGCCCTCGACCATCGGCGACGAGCTCGCCACCAACCCCTTCCTGCGCGCCGCCCAACCCGCGGTGCGTCAGGCTGCAGCGGCTAGGCTGGAGCATGCCGTGAACGATGAGGTCGCCGTATTTGCCGCGATCAGGGGCTGGAAGGACGTGGCCCGTTGATGCCTGCCCGGTCTGCCATTCATCTGTGAGTGGGCGCGGCCGGCGCTTTAAGCACAGCACACTCGACAAGTCAAGACGGGTTGACCAATGGGTCGCCCTCTCGTAGCATTCGCGCCACGAATTCAGCTTCTGAAAAATCATAGCCTTAGAGGGCAACCTTGAAGAAATTTCCGAGCCTTGTGACGCGCTTTGCACGCGGTGTTGCCCCCGCCGGCGCGGTCCTGATGATCGCCGGGTGCGCCTCCAGCCCCTCTTCGCTCACTGACACGGCAGCCACCGCGACGCCCGCCGCGCGTCTGTCGCCGCCGACGGTGTCAGCCCCGCCTGCCCCGCCTGCCCCGGCGCCCGCGGTGGCTGCCAAGCCCGCGGTCACGGCAGTCGTTCCCCCGATCGCCTCGCCTGCCGATACGATCCTGTTCCAGCTGACCGGGCCGAACCCGCTGATCAACGAACCGCATGTCGATTTGTGGTCGCGCATGCGGGCGGGTTTCGCCATGCCCGAACTCGACACGCAGCTGGTGGCTGAAAAGGAGCGCTTCTACCTGTCCAATCGGGAAGCCCTCAACCGCATGTTCACCCGGGGCGGACGCTACCTCTATTACATCGTGAGCGAAGTCGAGCGGCGCGGCATGCCCATGGAAATTGCGCTGCTGCCCTTCGTGGAAAGCGCAATGAATCCGGTTGCCCTGTCGTCGGCCAAGGCCGCCGGGCTGTGGCAGTTCATTCCCTCCACCGGCCGCGACTACAACCTGTCGCAGAACTGGTGGGTCGATAACCGGCGCGACGTGGTGCAGTCCACCCGTGCCGCGCTGGATTACCTCCAGAAGATCTACGAGATGAACGAGCGCGACTGGTTTCTCGCGCTCGCCTCGTACAACTGGGGCGAAAACGCCGTGGCGCGCGCAGTGAAGAACAACCGTGCGCGCGGGCTGCCGGTGGACTACCTGAGCCTGAACATGCCGGCCGAGACCCGCCACTACGTGCCCAAGCTGATCGCGCTCAAGCACATCGTGATGCGCGCGAACGAGCTCGGTATCGCGCTGCCCAACGTGCCGAACACGCCCTATTTCGCGACGATCGAGAAGACCCGCCCCATCGACCTGAAGCTCGCGGCGCAGTTCGCGGGGATGAGCGTCGAGGAGTTCGTCGCGCTCAACCCGGCCCACAACCGTCCGGTGATCGCCGCCTCGCGCAACAACCAGATCAAGATTCCGGCTGACCGGGTCGATGCCTTCAGCGCCTCGGTGGCGCGCCACGACCTGGAAAACAAGCCGCTGGCTTCCTGGCAGCCCTACACCATCAAGCACGGCGAATCCCTGGAAGACGTGGCTCGGCGCAGCAATGTGACCTCCCACGACATCATCAAGGCCAATGGCATTCGCGCCGGTGCTCGCCCGCTGCCGGGTACCCAGCTGATTGCACCGCAGGCCATGGTTCAGGACGAGCGTCAGATCGAATCCTTCCAGGGACCCAAGGTGGTCGAGCAGGTGAGCATGCCGGCGGTGTATCACCGGGTCGGCAAGCGCGAGTCCCTCGGTTCGATCGCCGGCAGCTATGGCGTGTCCGCGGCATCGCTCACCCAGTGGAACGGTGGCATCAAATCGGCCCGTGCCGGCACCAGCTTGCTCGTGCGTCCGGCGACCCACCAGACCGTGGTGACCAACCCGGGCGGTGACCGCCAGGTGGTGGCGCGCGGACCGGCCGAGGCGCCTGCCGCTGCG
>JBILSK010000411.1:0-3193 GCA_044372165.1 Burkholderiaceae bacterium
CGCGTTCGAGCAGGGGCAGGTCGTTGCGAGAATCGCTGTAGAACCAGGAGCGCTCGAAACCACCGAGTTCGTGGCCCAGCGTGGCGAGCCACTCGCCGGTCCGGGTGACCTTGCCTTCCTTGAAGGAAGGCGTGCCATGCGGGCGGCCGGTGAATCCGCCGTCGCGTTCCTCGACGCCCGTGGCCACCAGGTGATCGATGCCGAAGGCGCGAGCGATCGGGGCGGTGACGAACGCGTTGGTGGCGGTCACCAGTGCGGTCAGGTCGCCAGCCTGCCGGTGACGATCGACCAGTTCGCGGGCCACCGGCGTGATGTGAGGTTCGATCACTTCGCGCATGTAGTCCTCGTGCCAGGCATCGAGGGTGCTGCGCGGATATTTCGCCAGCGGCGCGAGCTGAAAGCGCAGGAAATCGTGGATGTCCAGCGTGCCGTCCTGGTAGGCACGGAAAAAGCGGTCGTTTTCCCGCTCGTAGTGCTCGCCATCGAGGATGCCACGACGAATGAGGAACTGCGCCCACTCGTAGTCGCTGTCGATGGGCAGCAGGGTATGGTCGAGGTCGAACAGTGCCAGTCGCATGGGGGGCCGATTCTACGGCAATTCACCGGGGCTGATCTGTCGTGCCGGTGCCCTTGCCCGCCGAGCCCGAGGCCGCTTGATCGGCTGGGCGGTTCTGCTGCAGGAAGGCGCGCAGCAGCGGCAGGGTGACGACGCGCTTCTTGCGCGACAGCGCGTAGGTGTCCAGGGCATCGATCAGCGCCCGCAGACGACCCAGATTGCGCGGCGCATGGGTCATCAACCAGGGAATCAGTTCGGGGCTCGCGGCCACGCCGCGCTCGGCGAAGGTCTGTGCAAGCGCGGTAGCGGTGTCGGCATCCGACAGGGGCGTGAGCTGCAGGACCAGCCCCCAGCCCAGCCGGGTCGCCAGTTCGGGCATGACCGGCAGCCGGGCCGGAGGCTCTGCGCCGGCCGCCACCAGGCAGCTGTGCGGCTGCGCCTGCACGGCATTGAACAGGTGAAAGGCGGCTTCCTGCCGAGGGCGATCGAGCTGATCGCAGTCGTCGATCAGCCAGCCGCGGACCTCCGGGTCGTGAATGAACTGTTCCTCGTCGCTCGCGGGCCCCAGAAACCGCCAGCGCGCGGTCGGTTCGGCCGCTTGCAGCCCGCGCAGCAGGTGGGTGCGGCCACTGCCGGGCACGCCCCAGAAATAGATGAATCGGGCGCACGCCTGCACGCCGCCCGGGGCCAGTGCGCGCAGCACCGCCAACGCTTCGAGGTTGCTGCCCGTCACGAAGTTGTCGAGCGTGGGCGCGGGCGGCGGTGCAAGGTCGAGGACGAGCTGGGTCAAGGCGGGGCGGGCTTTGCCGGTCGGGCGGGGCGGGTCGGTACAATCCGGATCTCCGAGTCCATTGTATCGGCCCCTGTGCAGCGGGCCGCCCTCGCCATGACCGACCCGACCCGCCCGACCGCATCTGCTCCGCTGTCCTACAAGGATGCGGGCGTCGACATCGATGCCGGCGATGCCCTGGTCGATCGCATCAAGCCGCTGGCGCGCCGCACGATGCGCGAGGGCGTGCTGGGCGGGATCGGCGGCTTCGGGGCACTGTTCGAGGTCCCGCGTCGTTATCGCGAGCCGGTGCTGGTGTCCGGCACCGACGGCGTCGGCACCAAGCTTCGCCTGGCCTTTGCGCTGAACCGGCACGACACCATCGGGATCGACCTGGTGGCGATGAGCGCCAACGACATCCTGGTGCAGGGTGCCGAGCCGCTCTTCTTCCTGGATTACTTCGCCTGCGGCCGCCTGGATGTCGAGGTGGCGGCGAGCGTGGTGGCCGGCATCGCCACCGGCTGCGAGCAGTCCGGTTGCGCGCTGATCGGCGGCGAGACCGCCGAGATGCCCGATTCGTATCCGGACGGCGAATACGACCTGGCCGGCTTCGCAGTCGGCGTGGTGGAGAAGTCGAAGATCATCGACGGCCGCAGCATCGTTCCGGGCGACGTGGTGATCGGCCTGCACTCGAGCGGTGCCCACTCCAACGGCTATTCGCTGGTGCGTCGCGTGATCGAGCGCGCCCACGGCGGTGTCGGTCTGCCTGCCATGCAGGCGGCGTTCGAGGGAGGTACCTTCGCCGATGCGGTCATGGCGCCCACCCGGCTGTATGTGAAGCCGGTGCTGGCCCTGCTGGCCGCCGTCCCGGTCAAGGGCATGGCACACATCACCGGCGGCGGGCTGGTGGAAAACGTGCCGCGGGTCCTCCCCGAGCGCTGCCAGGCCGTGCTGCATCGCGATGCCTGGCGTCGTCCCGCGATCTTCGACTGGCTGCAGCGCGAAGGCCGCATCGCCGATGACGAGATGCACCGTGTCTTCAATTGCGGCATCGGCATGGCCATTGTGGTGGCGGCCTCGGATGCCGAAGCGGCCCTGGCCACGCTGGCCGCCGCAGGCGAGTCGCCGCGGCGCATTGGCGAGATCGTCGAGCGCCCGGGGCAGGCGGCACAGACCGTCGTGCTCTGAGCGGCGCACGCGGCCGACTGTTCAGGCCAACGGGTGTGGCGGCGCGACGCGTGGAGGCAGCCGCCGTTCGATCGCGGGCTGAGCGTTCCCTGCTGATCGGCGTCGGGCGCGTGGCGGTCGTGCTGATGACGGGGGTGTCGGTGCCCGCCTGGGCGCAATCGGGCGCACCGTCCGTCTCGGTCGAAGCGCCTGCGGCTGCGCCTGAAGCCTTGCCCGAGTCGTCGTCCAATCCGTCCCGACCCACCCCCCATCCGCTGTCCGGGCTGCCCTTCATCGGGCACTGGTTCGGCGAACCTGCGCCGCGGGAGGGCGAGGACGCGAGTCGGGCGTCGCCGCGTTATGCACTGGAGATCGAGGCGCCAGAGCCCATTGCCCGTCTGGTGCGCGAGCACACGCTACTGGGACGCTGGCGCCAGCGCGCCGATTTCGATCCCACCCAGTTGCCACTGTTCATCGCCCGAGGGCCTGCCGAGGTGACTGCCTTGCTGGCGGCCGAAGGCTATTTCAGTGCGCAGGTGAGCGTGACCGCCATCGAGGGCGGTGCACGGGTGCGAGTCCTGCCGGGCCCGCGCACCACCGTGAGCGCCGTGCATCTGGACCTCCAGGGCGAGCTGGCGCAAGCGGGGCACGAGGCGGTGCGTGCCGGCATCGAGCGGCGCTGGCGCCTGCCGTTGGGCCAG
>JBILSK010000412.1:0-3191 GCA_044372165.1 Burkholderiaceae bacterium
CAGCAGATCAAAAGTCTTCAGCGTCACCGCGTGAGCGCTACCAGCCGCCATCAATGCCGCAGCCGCCAGCACCCCGACCAGACAGGCATTCAGACGCTCGGACAGGCCACGGCGACGGATCACCGGAGGGCCATCCTGCCGGTCGATGACCGGGGGGCCGCCCTGAACGCGGATCACCGGCGGGCCATCCTGCCGGTCGACGACCGGGGGGCCGCCAGTCAGTGCCATCTTGCCGAATTCCGCACGGGGGGCGATGCGGTAGTTCATGGTTCAACTCCTGTTTCGGGGGGAGCAACGATCGAGGTCGCCATGCACACCTCATAGCGCAAACCGTGCCACCCCAGTGTTCATGCGGGTCTTCGATCCCCCGATGCGATCTCGATCGGCTTTCGCATCGTTTTCGGTGTGGAACTGTCAGTCCGGCCGATGTGCCGGCGTACACGGAATGAGCGTGCGAAAGCACACACCAGACGATGCCCTGCCGAGTTGCGCCTCACCTCGATTCGGACGAATCAAGGTGTACGGGCCCGGATGGCCCTCGTGCAGCCCTGCCCCGGACGCTCGACAGCCCGTTGTGCATTCCTTCCGTTCGGTCGAATTGACACCGGCCGGCGCTTTCGGAAAACGCCTTGCGTTGCAGTGCCTGGCCCGGCGCCCGTTGTGAGCCCACCCTGGCGCTGCTAGGCTCGATCGGAACACGAACGGTTGCCGGAGCGCACCTGTCCCGACGACCCGACACACCAGGGAGATCCGTCACCATGCACGCTCATCGACGCCGCTGGCTTGCGCGCTTCGGCGCACTGTCCCTGCCCCTGACACTGCCGAGCGCCGCGCGCGCGCAAGACCGTGCGCCCTGGCCCGTGCGCCCGGTCAAGCTGATCGTGGGCTTCACGCCCGGCAACGCCAGCGACGTCGTTGCCCGCCTCTATGCCGAAGAACTCGGCAAGCAGTTCAATCAGCCCTTCATCGTCGAGAACCGTCCGGGCGCAGGCGGCACGCTCGCGGTGGAATCCTTCGTGCGCAACCGCGACGACCATCAATTGCTGTTCGGCTCGAGCACCCTGATCGCGGCCGCCCCCAACCTGTATCCGGCGCTCAAGTACGACACCCTGAAGGACCTGGATACGGTGGCGCTCATGGGCCGCACGCCCCTGGTGCTGGTGGTACGCCCCGACTTTCCGGCCAGGACCTTCGCCGAGTTCCTGGCCCATGCGAAGTCGGCCTCGCTGTCCTTCGGCTCCAGCGGCAATGGCGCGATGAACCACCTGGCCACCGAGCTGCTGCAGCATCGGGCGGGCCTGAAGATGACGCATGTGCCCTACAAGGGCTCCGCGCAAGCGATGACCGACCTGCTGGGCGGCCAGATCAATGTGCTCTTCGACACCACGACCGCGGTGCTGCCGCATGTGCAGGCGAATCGCCTGCGACCGTTGGCCGTTTCCACCGCCGCGCGCCTGGCCGAGCTGCCCGAGGTGCCGACTGTGGCCGAGACCTTTGCAGGCTACGAGGCGGTGACCTGGGCGGCCTTCTGCGTCAATGCCGGCACGCCTGCCGCCATCACCCAACGCCTGGGCGATGCAGTCAATGCAGTGACCCGCCTGCCCAACGTGCAGGCGCGGCTGCTGGCCACCGGCACGCAACCGATCGCAGACAGCACCCCTGCCAGCAGCCGCGCCTACTGGCACGCGGAATACGCCAAGTACGGCGAGCTGGTGCGCCGCGTGGGAATCCGCCTGGAATGAACGCCGAACCCCAGCGGCCGCTTGCCGGCCTGGTCCTGCTCGAAAGCCATCACGCGACCGCCCCGCTGTGCCTGCGGCTGGCCAAGGGTCTGGCCACACGCATTGCGGCGGACCTCGGCGCGCAGGTCATCACACTCGAGCCCACGGGCGGCGACGTGCTGCGCCAGCACGGCCCGTGGATCGTGCGCGACGACGGCGTGCGCGCCAGTGCGCTCTTCGAATTTCTCAACGCCGGCAAGACCCTGCTGCGGCTGCCCCATCATCCGGCCGCAGCGATCTCGACCTTGCTCGAGGGTCGCATCGATGGCGTCTTCGCCGAGGAAGGCGACCCGGTCCTCGCGCACGCCGCCGCGCGTGGCATCGATACGGTCGAACTCACCGGCTTTCCCGATGCCAGTCCGGCGGCCGGCGCACCGCTCACCGAATTCGGCGTGCTGGCGTTTTCGGCCATGCTCGACATGATCGGCGACCCGCAGCGCGAGCCGCTTCGACTGGGCGGCCATCAACCTGCGTACGCGGCCGGCATGTCGGCCTTCACCGCGATGATGGCGCTGCTCGAAGGACGCGCCGCCGGCCGCGCCGCCGATCACGCGCGCATCTCGCTGGTGGAAACCCTCATCTGGGTGAACTGGAAAGCGATCTCGGGAGCGCAGGCCACCGGACGCGCGCCCACTCGCCGTGGAGCCAAGGCCGAATTTCAGGTCTTTCCCTGCCTGGATGGCCACATTGCGCTGGTCTTCACCGTGAACCAGTACGACGCGCTGGTGCGGCTGATCGGTGACCCAGCGCTTGCCGAACCCCGCTTTGCCAACCGCGCTTCCCGAACCGAACAGGGCGAGGCCTTCTTCGCGATACTCGCGCCCTGGTTCGCGCAGCGTCGCCGCGAGGACATCTACCAGGCGGCGCAAGCCCTGGGCGTGCCGCTGGGCCCAGTGTTCGATGCGCACGACCTCCTGAACGATGCGCAGCACCTGGCCCGCGACTTCATCCGCACCCTCGAGCATCCAACCCTCGGCACGCTGCATATGCCGCGATTGCCGGTGCTCTGGGGCGATCACGGCTTCGCGCCGCGCCCCGCACGGGAGGCCTCATGAGCGCCGCACCGCCCCTGGCCGGCATCCGTGTCATCGACTTCGGTCAACTCACCGCCGGCGCCAACACCGCGGCGATGCTGGGCGACCTGGGCGCCGATGTGCTGAAGATCGAGTCGCCAGCGAACCTGGACCTGTTTCGCGTGATCGGCGCACTCGACCAGCAGGCGGGCTGGTGGAACCGCTCGCCGCCCTTCATCTTCAGCAACCGCAACAAGCGCAGCGTCGCGATCGATCTGAAATCCGCCGAGGGTCGGGCGCTGATCACCGACCTGATCGGGCAAGCCGATGTCGTGGTCGAGAATTTTCGCCGCGGGGTGCTCGAGCGCCTTGGTCTGCATGAAGCGGCGCTGCGTGC
>JBILSK010000413.1:0-3189 GCA_044372165.1 Burkholderiaceae bacterium
GGGTTTGTCGATCCCTGCGACGCGGCAATCGGTGCCGCGAATTCCACTCTTTTCGAGCCGAGTCCGGACCACGGATCACCCGGGCGTTCCGAGGGCGAACCAGCCGATTCCAGATCGGGTATCAGCGGCGCTACGTCAAAGGCCTGTATCAGCGGACGGGCAGGCATGTCTGTCGTTGACATGGATGCAGATCGGGTTGCGTTGAGCGAAGAAGACGGTCTTATCCCTACTCTCAAGTCGGCTTACCGAGGAAATTCCTGTCTCGGTGAACACCGCTGATACGTCGCACCGGAAGAAAAGTTTTCTGGGCGGGTAATTCGGACCGGAGAGCCGCATGGATCAAGGGGTGGCCTGTTGTTTGCTAAAGGGTCAACGAGCACAACTGTCTACGCAGGATTCGCCGACTCTGACCGAGTTGGTTGCCCGCCTAGTGCGCGTTTCCGTCCAACCGCGACCAGTCTGCCTGAGGCCGACTGGCGTGCAACCCACTTGACCACCGGAGCATCAACATGGCGTTTACTCTGACTACCCAGGACATTCTGCAACTGAGCCGGCTCGTTGCCGGTCTGCCGGTCGGCGAGTCCGTCACTGGCGTGCGTGATTTCAATGGGGCCGGCAACAATCTGGCCAATCCGCAATGGGGGGGCGCTGACACGCCCTTCTTGCGCATCACGACGCCGCACTACGGCCCGGCTCAAATCGATCCGCTCACGCAGGCGGTCATCAATCGCGATGTGAATCCGGTGTTCCAGGGGCTCGATCCGCGGGGGATCAGCAACCTGGTGGGCGCGCAGGACCCCGGTCACCCCAAGGCGGCCAGTGGCGTGAGCCTGCTGTTCTCGGCTTTTGGCCAGTATCTGGATCACGGCCTGGATTTCCTGCCCAAGGGCGGCAGCGGCACCTTGCAGATCGGCGCACCGGGCACCGGTCGTGCACCGGGCGCCGACAATCCGGCCGACCTGACCCGCGGCACGGTCATGGCCTTCGATGCGAACGGCGTGCCGATTCACGCCAACAAGATTCCGGTCTTTCTCGACCAGAACCAGACCTACGGGCCCGATGAGCGTGTCGGCACCTTCCTGCGTCAACCGGATGGTCTGGGCGGGGTGACGGCACGGCTGGCCACCGGCGCCGTCGATCCGTCGGCACCCGCCCATGATCTGCTGCCCTCGCTGCGTCAACTCATCCTGGCGCACTGGGACAACGACACCCGCTTCACCGATGTCGGTCTGTCCACCACCTTCCGCACAGCCTATGCCGGACTGGTCAGCCCGCAAGGCGTGATCGACGAGGCCATGGCTGCCGGAATGGCCCGTGATTTCATGGGCACGGGTTTTGCGCTGCTGCTCGACATGAATCCGTTCATCAGCCCGCTGGACCACATCGTGACGGGCGACGGGCGGACCAACGAGAACATCACGCTCACCGCGATGCACACCATCTGGGCACGCAATCACAACTTCCATGTGACCAACCTGGAGCAGCATGGTTTCATCGGCAGCGCCGAGGACCTGTTCAACGCGGCCAAGATCATCAACGAGGTCGAGTACCAGCGCGTGGTCTTCAAGGACTATGCCGACGCCCTGCTGGGCGGACTGAAGGGCTCCGGCGGGCACGGGCACGACCAGTACAACCCGGACGCCAATCCCGGCATCTCTCACGAATTCGCGGCGGCTGCCTTTCGATTTGGTCATTCACTGGTGACTCAGACGGTGCAGGTGGCCGACGCCAATGGCCAGTTGGTCGACATCTCACTCTTCGATGCCTTCCTGAATCCGGGCAACGATAGCCAGTTCACCTTGCCGCCTGAGCAGCTGGCACGGATGGGCTACACGCCGCAGCCGGGTTACCGGCAGATCGGCGTGTCCTCCATCCTCCAGGGCATTGCCAACCAGCAGGCCGAGGAAGTCGACACGCGTGTCGTCGATGCCATTCGCAACGATCTGGTTCGCATCAGCGCAGACCTGTTCTCGTTCAACGTGGCGCGTGGCCGGGACGTGGGTCTGGGTACCCTCAATCAGGTGCGCCAGGCGCTGTCGCAGTCCGCTGACCCGTATGTGCGCGAAGCGGTCCAGTTTGCTGGCGTCATGACGCCTTACGCATCCTGGGAAGACTTCCAGGCACGTAACGGTCTGTCCGAGGGTTTCATGCAGTCGCTGCGCCAGGCCTATCCTGACCTGGTGCTGCAGACGCCCGAAGAGATTGCAGCTTTCCGCGAGATCAATCCGGATATCACGCTGTTGGGCGGCAATACCGTGCGGGGCATCGACCGTGTCGACCTGTGGGTCGGTGGCCTGGCCGAGCGCCACATCAATGACGGGGTGGTCGGACAGACCTTCTGGGTCATTCTTCACGAGCAGTTCGACCGCCTCCAGGAAGCGGATCGCTTCTACTACACCGATCGGGTCAACAACTTCGACTTCTACAACCTGATTGACGGCGGCGCTGAAGAAGGCTTTGCCGCGATCGTTCTTCGGACCACCGGGCTGACCCTGGATGCGACGCCGTTCTATGCCGATCAGGGACCCATCGGCGTGCCGGCTGACACGCTGGCGCCCACCGTGCAGGCGTACTCGCCGGCCGATGGCGCGGTCGATGTGGCGCTTGATGCGTCGGTGAGCTTCGTGTTCTCCGAAGCCATCCTGCGCGGTTCGGGTCTGATCGAGCTGCGCACGGCGCAGGGCGAGCTGGTCGAGCAGTTCGATGCCGCAACCAGCGATCGGCTGCGGATTCAGGATTCGACCCTGGTGATCGATCCGACCCAGACACTGGCCGAAGGCACGCGCTTCGTGCTGCATCTGCCGGCAGGTGCTTTCACCGACCAGGCCGGCAACGCGTTTGCGGGCGGATCCGACTACGACTTCACCACCCTCACGCCGATCAATACGGTGGTGGGCACCGCCCGCGGCGAGACGCTCAATGGCGGCCAGGGTGTCGATCACCTGTTCGGGCTGGGCGGCAACGACACGCTCAACGCAGGCGCTGGAGATGATCTGCTTGATGGCGGCATCGGTGCAGATCGAATGACCGGGGGAGCAGGCAACGACACCTACGTCGTCGAGAACCTGGGCGACCGGGTCATCGAATCGGCGGGCCAGGGGGTGGACACATTGATGACTTCGCTGGCGAGCTACACCCTGCCTGCTCATGTCGAGAACCTGGTCTATTCGGGCAATGCGACCTTTCGGG
>JBILSK010000414.1:0-3174 GCA_044372165.1 Burkholderiaceae bacterium
CATTCGAGCATCTGCACGCCGCGCATCGCGATGCCGGCTGTTTCGTCATCGATGGAACCGAACCAGTTGCGCAGGTTGGCCGCACGCCAGCCATCCGGCAGGTGCTCGGGCGGATGGTCATCGGCAAGGGCGACCGCGATGTGATCGACCCCTTGATGGCGACCGATGGGCTGCACGCGCGCCGCTTGAAACCCCATGGCGCGCCAGGTGCGCCAGGGCAGGGGCCGAGGTTCATCCATGCTCTGGACCAGCGCGTCCTTCACGAAGACGTGCACCACGGCATCGTCGTGAAGGTCCAGCTCGATCATCGGCAGGAAATCGGTGGGGGATCGGATCATCGTGATGCCTCGGGTTCAAAAACGCTCTGCTGCATTGTCACACAGCGCTCCGCGGGTCGGACGCGTGCTGCCGGGCTGCTGTATCGTTTCGTCCAGGCTCGAACGACATCACAAGAACAGAGAATCAGGGGGACACCACGATGCCGACTTTTCCTGCACCCGCGACGGGGCCTCGACCCGCCAAGCACACGATGCTCGTGGCCGGCGCCGGTGGCCTGGTGGGCGCCGCCGCACTGGAGCACTTCGCGGCACTGCCCGACTGGGAGGTCATCGGCCTGTCGCGCCGACGCCCCGAGCTGCCCGCGGGCGCACGCCACATTGCGCTGGACCTCACGGATGCTGCAGCCTGCCGCGAGGCGACCAAGGGGCTGTCGCAGGTCACCCACGTGCTGTTCGCCGCGCTCTACGAGAAGCCCGACCTGGTGGCGGGCTGGCAGGACACCGAGCAGATGGCGGTCAACCTCGCCATGTTGAAGAACCTGCTCGATGCGCTCGAGCCAGCGGCGCCCGGTCTGCGCCACATCACCCTGATGCAGGGCACCAAGGCCTATGGCGCGCATGTGGAGCCGGTGCCGGCGCCCTGCAAGGAACGCTGGCCGCGACACCCTCACGCCAATTTCTACTGGCTGCAGGAAGATCTGCTGCGCGAGCGTCAGCCCCGGGCCGGCTGGACCTTCACCGTGCTGCGCCCCCAGCTGGTGATGGGTCATGCGGTGTCCAGCCCCATGAACGTGATCTCGGCGCTCGGCGCCTATGCGGCCATCCAGCGTGAATTGGGTGAGCCCCTGCATTTTCCGGGGGGCGTGCGCTATGTGAACGGTGCCAGTGACAGTCGCCTGATCGCGCAGGTGGTCGAATTCGCTGGCACGCACGAGATCGCCGCCAATGAGACCTACAACGTGATCAATGGCGATGTGCTCGTGTGGCCGGACATCTGGGGCTCGGTGGCGCGGCACTTCGGCATGGACGCGGGCGCACCGCGCCCGGCACGGCTCGCTGACACCATGCCGGCCCATGAAGCGACCTGGCGGCGCGTCGTGGCGAAGCACGGTTTGCGCGACATCGGATTGGCCGAGCTGGTGGGCAGTTCGTGGCAATTCGCCGATCGCGCATTCGCCCACGGCGTGACCGATCCGCCGCATGCGTTTCTGAGCCCGATCAAGCTGCGCCAGCACGGCTTTGCCGGCTGCATTGATACCGAAGACAGCCTGCTGTACTGGCTGGATCGGATGCAGTCGCATCGCTTGCTGCCGCGCTGAAGCGCGGCGCCTTGCGCACCCTCCATACGCCCTTTTCAGATTGATCGACTTCGGGAGTCGTCCATGCCTCACGCTGCCGCCTTTGCCACCCTGCTCGACCGATTCGCCCATGCCGTGGGCGCGCGCGACACCGAGGGCCTTGCCGCCCTCTTTGCGACCGACGGCGTCTACGATGACTACTTCTTCGGGCCGCACCGCGGCCGCGAGTCGATCGCACACATGCTCGACCGCTTCTACGTGGGCGGCGAGGACTTCGTCTGGCAGTTTCTGGAGCCGGCCTTCGCCGGCAGCACCGGCTATGCACGCTACTGCTTCAGCTATCGCTCGCGGGAACCCGAAAGCCGCGGCCAGCTCATCGTCTTCGAGGGCACCAGCTGCTTTCGGCTGCGCGATGGCCTGATCGCCCACTACAGCGAGGTCTTCGATCGCGGCGTGGCCTTCACGCAGCTGGGTTATGCGCCGGAGCGCATCGTGAAGCTGCTCGGGCGCTATGCCCAGGGCTTTCGCCAGAGCGAAGGGGTCAAGCGCCACGAGGCCTGGCGTGCCTCGCAGGGCAAGCCGGCCAAGGGAGCGCAGTGATGCACGATCTGCTGATCTGCGGGGCCACCCTGCACGATGGACGCGGCAGTGCACCGCGTGTTGCCGACCTGGCGGTCTCGCAGGGGCGCATCCAGGCCATCGGCCAGGATCTGGGGCCGGCGCATCGCACCGTGAACGCGACGGGCCTGGCCTTGATGCCCGGCATCATCGACAACCACACCCACTACGACGCGCAGATCACCTGGGACCCGGCGGTGCAGCCCTCGCCGGCGATGGGGGTGACCAGCGCCATCATCGGCAACTGCGGCTTCACCATCGCGCCCTGCCGTCCGGCCGATCGTGACCGCATCATGCGCAACCTGACCCAGGTCGAGGGCATGTCGCTGGAAGCCCTGCGTCAAGGCATCCGCTGGGACTTCGAGACCGTCCCGCAGTATCTCGATCAACTCGAGCGCGCCGGCGCCGCAGTCAACATCGCGGTCTTTGCCGGGCACTCGTCGATCCGCACCTGGGTGATGGGCGAAGCGGCCACGCAGCGCGCTGCGACCGACGACGAGATCGTGCAGATGCAGGGGCTGCTGCGCGAAGCGATGCAGGCGGGCACGCTGGGTTTTGCCACCAGCACATCGCCGGCGCACAACGGGGAGGGCGGGGTGCCCATGCCCTCGCGGTTTGCCGATGAGCGCGAACTGAACGCGCTGGTGCGCACCATGGCCGAATCGGGTCGGGGCGTGTTCATGCTGACCAAGGGCGGCCAGACCTCGATCGACTTTCTCGAGTCGCTGGCAACTGCCACCCGGCGTCCCGTGGTGGTGGCGGCCCTGCTGCACAACCGGACCAGCCCGGACACCGTGTTTCGAGACCTCGACGCGATTGCGCAGGCCAATGCGCGCGGTCATGCCTTGCATGGCGCGGTGTCCTGTTGCCCGCTCACCATGGACTTCACGCTGCACTCGCCTTATCCGGTCGAGGGTCTGCGCGCCTGGAAAGCGATGGCCGGCCTCAAGGAGGACGCCTTCAAGCGGGTGCTGGCCGAT
>JBILSK010000415.1:0-3168 GCA_044372165.1 Burkholderiaceae bacterium
AGAATCAGCAATTGCTGTTAACCAAAGTTGATTCAAACGGCAACAACATTCTTTACTATTTTGTTACTGACCAATTCGGAAATGTCTATTTCATGAAGTCAGCAAACAAAGCGAATAACACTCCAGAGTTGTTGGCGCAATCTTTTAATGCCGCCGTCCTCCCAGCGGGTTGGACGAAGTCTTCTGGCTACCTGACACAAGATTTGTTTGTAAATCCTGCGTATGGCGGAGATTCCAATACTTTCGCTTCCTTTCAGGAATTTAGAGATAATGCCGATAACGCATATACCCAGATAGCTTGGGCTAAAAATGGCGATAGTATTGCAGCCTTGATTGGTTCTCCAATGCCTGTCTGGAGTGGGCCGATGGGCGGAAGAATAAACGGCAGCGCCGGTAATGATCTTTTGTATGGGGCGTTGGCTGATGATCAGTTTTATCCCCTGGCTGGAAATGACTCGATTGATGGCGGCGGTGGTAGCAATAAGGTGGTTTTCAGTGGCGCCAGGGATCAATACACAATATCTAGCGCTAATGGAGTCACTACTGTGACGGGTGCTGATGGTGTTAAAACAATGAAAAGGATTCAGTATCTGCAATTTAGAGATCAAACAGTTTCCCTTAACTAAGGGGTCTTGAGGTTAGCGACGGTAGTGTGGTAATCCCCCGAATTCCGTGGTCTCCAGAAGTAGACCTGTGCGGCCATGGCCAGCCGCGGTTTCGGGGTGATACCGCACAATTCGGATCACGCGCAGTGCCGGCAGCGAGAAATCCGCATCGATTGTCTGCGCCTCACGCTTGAAGTCATCGATCAAGTTGAACAGCCGGATGCGGCCGCCGTCGCGCAGTTGGTCATGCATGAAATACACCGGCCACACCTCGTTGCGTCGCTGTGCTGTGGCACCGCCAACGCCTCCGGCTTTTCCCGCACTATCCGCTTTTTCGGCCGAGTTCCCAGGTTCAGCTCCAGCTCCCGGTAGATTCGGTACACCCGCTTGTGATTCAAGCCGAAGCCCTTCAGGTTGCGCAGATACAGAAGGCGCAGCCCGAAGCCTTGGGCCATTCCTACCCCGCACGCCCCCTCAAACGCTCCGCCAGTGCCGCCCACGCCGGCAGCGAAGTCGGGTCCAGGTTCGCATTGGCCGCCAGCGGGTGTGAGGCATATCTCGCCACCACCATCTCTGCCGCCGGATTGACAACGATGCCTTGGCCATGAATGCCGCGCGCCATGTACATCCCGTCGGCGTTCTGGCTGTTCCACCATTGATGGCGATAACTCCAGCCTGGCAGCAGCGCGTAGCCGGCCTTGGCGAAGGCCGCTGGGTTGCCGCCTGCGCGAATGGCGGCCACGGCCGCAGGCGGCACCAGTTGCCGGCCATTGAAAGCACCGTCGCAGCGCATCATCTCGCCCATCCGCGCCAGATCGCGCAGCGTGGTATTCAAGCCGCCCGCTGCAAACGGCATGCCGTGTCCATCGCAGGTGATGTGCGCATCGCGCTCCACGCCCAGCCCCGACCACAGCCGCTTCGAGAGCAGCGTCTCGACGCGCTCACCGGTCGCGCGCTGGATGACCCAGGCGAGCACGTCGGTGTTCACGCTGCGATAGGTGAACCCCGCGCCGTGCGCCCCGCTGGGGCCCACGGTCTGCAAGAAGGCGTACAGACCTTCGCCTGCCGGGCTGCCCGCAGGCTGCGGCGCGAAGCCGCCCGCCCGAGCGTATGCGGCAATGCCTGATTTGGGATCGCTGTAGATCTCGCTGAAATCCAGCCCGGTGGTCATGTCCACGACCTCGCCAAGCGACGCCGTCCCGAATCCGGACGAGGCCAACTCGGGTACCCAGTGCGTCACCGGGCGTGACTCATCCAGCACGCGCTCGGTGACCAGCGTTGCTCCAAGCGTCCCGATGAATGACTTGGTGACCGAAAACGCGATGTGAGGCCGGTGTTCATCGAGCGCGCCGAAGTAACGCTCCATCACGATTCGGCCGCGGTGCAGCACGACGATGCCGTCGGTGTAGTTGAGCTTGAGCGACTGCGCGAAGCTGATCGGCTTTCGTGCACCAATCGGCGTGAATTCGATGTCATCCAGGTCATCGCGCAATGCACGCGGGAGCACCGATACCGGTCCGTCGCCGCGTGCGATGCCCAATGTGGGGTGCAGCTCGCGTGTGTGGCTGAAGCTCCAGCGCAGCTGCGGAAAGCGCCGGCTGTCGCCGGTCTCGAACCGGATCACCCGGTCATTCGGTGGTGGGCTGCCCTGCATCCAACCCAGCTTGAGTGGGCAGCTGGCGTCGGCATCCAGTTCGTGCGCGGGGGGCAAGCTGTCGGGCAAGTTTGTAGTCATCGCGTTTCGTCGGTCTCAAGGTAGGGGGGCTCGAATTCAGACGCTGCTGCCACGTCGAGGGGCGTGCGCGCGTCAAGCTCTCCGGCACGCAGGGCACATTTTGCCTCCGTGCTGGCCGGATCAGCGCCAACAGCTCAGCGGTTGCGAAACGGCGGTCTGCATCTTGTGCAGGTCGGGATGCGGCAGTCAACCCGCGAACCCGATGGGTCCAGCCCGGGCGGCAGAGCGGTGGCCATTTGAGTTGGAGGCAGGCAGGATTCGAGACCAACGCAGGCCACTTCACTTTTGGATGAGTCATCGAAGCGAGAGGCACAGGCAGTTCTGGACAGCATTCGTCTGGTGAAGATGGGTCCGGGAACCTGAATCACGCTGACCCGTACGCATCCATCACGCAGGCTGTCGTGGTCGAAAACGCCGCAATCGGTTCATCCAGTCAATGCGCCACCACCTGGCATGGCACGGGATCCAGTGCAAGTCCGGTCTTCTCGAACACAATGCGCGAATGAATCGTTGCTCGGCCCGGGCCGGGTGCCCCTCCCACATTTGAAACGTGAAGCCCAGGATCAATTTGTCGAACGTCTCGTAGTCGTCACGCTCAAGCAAATGGCAGAGCGCCATGAAGCCGGTGCTGGGACAGACGAAGGGATCCGCTGATTTCTGCTTCAGGCTCGCGAATATCCTCTCGTTGAAATCTGCGGAAAAGTACGTGACCGCGATATCGTCGCCCAGGCCGTTGGCGGTCAGGATGTCCTGCGAGCGATCTTCAAATTCGGACGACGAGATCTGAAAGCCGGATGCTTCCAGGGCGCGCAGGTGAACGTGACTTTC
>JBILSK010000416.1:0-3162 GCA_044372165.1 Burkholderiaceae bacterium
GGTGGGGAAGCCCAGGTCGCGGGCGCGCTTCATCAGGGTGTCCTGCACGCCGGGTGGCAGGGTCTTCGTGCGCGACAGGATCCACAGGTAGCGCCGGCCCGGCTCGCCGACCATCACCCAGCGGTAGTCGGGGTCGAGCGCGATCACCTGGTAGTCGCCCCAGCCGACGGGCAGCCAGCGCAGGGCCGAGGGCAGGAAAGACACTTGCAGCACCGCGTTGCTGGCGTCCAGGGTTCGCGCAAGACCGGTGGCGGTGTCGAAGGCGGGCGCCGAACCTGTACCGGTGCGACAACGGTTCACCACCTCGACGCCCTTGCCGGGCAGCGGCGTGTAGGTCGCGGTCACATCGCCCAGGCAGTGCTTCTGGAAGAAGGCGGGCAGGCGGGCGATCTCGTACCAGGTGCCTGCATAGCGCGCGAGGTCCACCGAGGCGACCGTGGGCAAGGCGCCGGTGCCGGGTGTGCTGCCGCTCGATGCGCCGGTACCGGTGCAGGCGGTGGCCAGCGACAGGGTGGCGCACGTGGCGATCAGTCGGCGCAGGCGCAGGGTGTCGAGCGTCATCGTGTCACTCCTTGATCACATCAATCGGATCACGTAACCGCCGGATTTCTCGTCGTGCTCGAGTGCGAGCAGGCCGCGGTCACGGGCGTCTTCCAGCAGTTCGTTGAAGGAGCGGTAGCCGTAGTAGCCCTCGGCAAAGCCGGGGCGCCGGCGCTTGAGGGTCTGCTTGACCATCGAGCCCCAGATCTTGTCGTCGGCACCGCGTTCGGTGATCAGCGCCTCGACGGTCTCGATGACCAGATCGATCGCGTGCTGGCGGCGCTCGTCCTCGTTGCGCGGTGCAGGTCCGGCCTCGGGTGCGGCGGCGGGCGGCAGATCGAGGCCGAGCTCGACGCTGGCTTCGGCGGTCACCGGGGCCGCTTCCTCGGCCAGGGCGGCCTCGACGGCCGGCTTGCGGCGTCGGCCGCGAGGGGCCGGCTTGGGTGCAGCCGGTGCAGCGGGGGGCAGCAGGCTCGCCTGCACGGCCACCGGCGCATCGATGGAGCCAGCTTCGGGTTCCTGTTCGGTGGGTGCCGGCGCGATCGAGGCGTCAGTGGGCGCTGCGATGGACGTGTCGACCGACGAGGCCGTGTCAGCGATGTCGGCCTTGCGTCGACGCGAGGGGCGCTTGCGGGCGGGGGCGGCGTCGTTTGCCGCTGACACCGAGCCGCCATCCGGTTCGGCGGCCTCGGGCGGGGTGACCGCAGCGGGCAGCTCCACGCTGGGGGCCGGGCGCGGGCCGCGTGCGGGCGGGGCGGCGGGGGCCGGCGTGGGTGCGTTGGCGTTGGCGACAGTGCCTGCGATCGGGGCAGCCGTGCCGCCAGGGGCTGATCCGGCACCGCTGCGGCCATTCGGCGCGCGCGCAGGCGTGCGCGTGGCGCGGCGGCGCGACTCGCGCACCAGGTCGTCGTAGAAGATGAACTCGTCGCAATTGGCGGTGAGCAGATCCGAGGTCGATCCTTTCACGCCCACGCCGATCACGGTCTTGTTGTTCTCGCGCAGCTTGGAGACCAGGGGCGAGAAGTCGGAGTCGCCGCTGATGATCACAAAGGTATCAACGTGCGACTTGGTGTAGCACAGGTCGAGTGCGTCCACGACCATGCGGATGTCGGCCGAATTCTTGCCGGACTGTCGGACGTGCGGGATTTCGATCAGCTCGAACGAGGCCTCGTGCATCTGCGCCTTGAACTCGCGGTAGCGGTCCCAGTCGCAATAGGCTTTCTTCACCACGATGCTGCCCTTGAGCAGCAGGCGCTCGAGCACTTTGCGGATGTCGAACTTCTCGTACTTGGCATCGCGAACGCCGAGGGCGACGTTCTCGAAATCGCAGAACAGCGCCATGCTCACGCTGTCGGGCGCATTGGCCATCGGGCCTCCGGAATCGGGGGCGTCCCGGGCTGGGACGCGTGCCTGAGTGCCATTATGACCCGACGGGTGCGAATCAGTCGGACAGGAAGCGAAAGCGGAAGGCGTCGCCGCACGAGCACACATGACCTGCGGTGGGCGCGGGGAAGTGGCCGGTGAGCATCAGGGTGGAGGTGTCTGCACAGCGCTCGAGCAGGCGCCGGCGGGTCTGCCGTCCCAGCTCCACATTCCAGTCGGCGTACATCTGCAGCTCGGGTTCAGCCATCAGGATCGGGTGATGAATGATGTCGCCGGTCATGATCGCGTCGTGTCCGCCACCGTTCACATGGATGGTGATGTGGCCCGGCGTGTGGCCCGGTGCCGGTTCCATCCACACGCCATCGGTCAGCGTGCCATCGACCAGATGGTTCATGTCGACCACATCGGCCAGTCCCGCGTCGACCACCGGCAGCACGCTGTCAACCCAGGAGCCATGGTTCACCGGGTAATCGGGTTGCGTGGCGTGCAGTCGCTTGAAATACTCGAATTCGTCACGGGCCATGAGATAGCGCGCATTCGGGAAGGTGGGCACCCAGCGGCCGTTGTGCAGGCGGGTGTTCCAGCCGACGTGATCGGTGTGCAGGTGCGTGCACATCACCACATCGATGTCCTCGGGCCGCAGGCCGGCGCGTGCAAGATTGTTCAGGTAGGTGTTCGAGGCCAGCTGGTTCTGCCAGGCCATCTTCGGCCCGCGCGACTTGTGATTGCCGTTGCAGGTGTCGACCAGGATGTTGAGCTGCGGTGTGCGGATCAGCCAGCTGTGAAAGCTCAGCGGAAACTTGCGGGCCGTGGCGTCAAAGACCCGCGCATCGAGCCAGTCGGCGTGTCGCGCGAGGTGCTCGTTGGTGATGTTCGGATACAGCCATTCGGGATCGAACCACATGGCCTCGACTTCGGCGATGCGCTCGACCGTGGTCCGGCCGAAAGTCAGCGGTTGCATCAGTGAACGCCCCCCGGTGTGCGCCGTCGTGAAACGGCAGCCCGCAGGCGGCCGTCAGGTCTGGGAGGCAGGATACGCGAGGGAGACTGCGGGCGCGCGGTCAGGCGCGCGCACCTGGAACCTGCGCGTTCCGAAGCCGGCTCAGCGCTGGTCGCCGAGCATGTTGTCGATGCGCTTGAACACCTTGCGGGCATGCGCGAGCAGCTCGCCTTCGCTGGGGTGGTCGACGGTCTCGACGCCGACGATGCGTTTGGCAAGCCCGGCGTGGTGCTTGTCGA
>JBILSK010000027.1:0-10427 GCA_044372165.1 Burkholderiaceae bacterium
AACCGAAGGCGCCTCGCCCAGCCGGTTGCGCGCACCACTGATGGTGAAGCCCTGCTCGTAGAGAAGATCGCGAATGCGACGCACCAGCAGCACTTCGTGATGCTGATAGTAACGCCTGTTACCACGCCGCTTCATCGGACGCAGTTGCGTGAACTCCTGCTCCCAGTAGCGCAGCACATGGGGCTTCACGCCACACAGCTCGCTCACCTCGCCAATCGTGAAATAGCGTTTGGCGGGAATCGGCGGCAGCACGGAGCGCTGCTCCGCCTTGTCCGGTGCGGCGGGGGTCGAGCTCATTCGCGCTCAGGTCTCCTGGGTGGGCGTGTGCTCAGCGCTCGGGCAGGCGCTCGATCAGCGCCTTGAGCTTCTGACTGGCGTGGAAGGTCACCACACGTCGTGCGGAAATCGGGATGGCTTCACCGGTCTTGGGATTGCGCCCCGGGCGTTGCGGCTTGTCGCGCAACTGGAAATTGCCAAATCCGGAGAGCTTCACGCTGTCGCCGCGTTCGAGCGCATCGCGAATCTCCTGAAAGAAGGTCTCCACCATGTCCTTGGCTTCGCGCTTGTTCAGGCCCACCCGCTCGAAGAGCATCTCGGCCAACTCGGCCTTGGTCAAGGTGAACCCTGCGCCTTCGCCTTCGTCATCGAGGTCGAGCGAATCCTCGATCGGATCACGCTCGGACGCATGCTGACTCATGTCGATATCGAGGGGGCTGGAAGGGGCGGACATGGGGAAAGACGTCTCAGGAGCGCAGTCTGGCGCCGTGCGATGCCGCCAAGCGGCTTGCCACCGCCGTCATGGCGACGTCCGCTTCAGCGTCCGACAAAGTGCGCTGAGTATCTTGCAACCAAAACCGGAAAGCAAGACTTTTTTCCTTATTTTCCAACCCCTTACCGCGATATTCGTCAAAAAGGATGACGTGTTGCAGCGCGCTCAGAGCGCCCTCCGAGGCACGCGCTGCCTCGATGGATTCGAACAGCGCAGCCGCCGGCACGGACTCCTGAACGACAAAGGCCAGGTCTCGGATCACAGGCGGAAAACGCGACAACTCGCGATAGACAGGCACCTCGCGCTCGAGTACCGGTTCAAGCGCGAGCTCGAACACGACAGGTGCAGAGCTCAGCTCGAAGGCACGCATCAACTGCGGATGCAGGGCACCGATCCAGCCCACCGGCCGACCTGTTGCATCGCTGATGCGGGCCGATTGCCCCGGATGCAAGGCCGGGTGAGTGGCTGCGGCAAAGCGCAGTCCTTCAGCCATGGCCTGCAGATCAGCTTTCACGTCGAAGAAATCGACCGCCCGCGACCGCTCGCCCCACTGCTCATCGAGCCGCGCACCGTAGGCCAGCCCGGCAAAGAGGACAGGCTGGCGAATGCCGGCCACCGCCAGCGGACCCGAGGCGGCCTGCGCATCACGCAGGAACACCTTGCCGATCTCGAAGATGCGAACCCTCGAAGCCTTGCGGTTGAGGTTGTGACGCAGGTTGCCGATCAATCCGCCCCACAGCGAAGTACGCATGACGTTGAGGGTCTCGGCGATCGGGTTGCGCAGGGCGATAGGCGTGTGACCGCTGTTCAACTGCTGCTCGATCGCATCCGAGACGAACGAGAAATTGACCACCTCCTGCCACTCGCGTTCGGCAAACGCGTGCTTGAGCGCGATCACCGTTCGACGATTGCCCGCCAGCGTTGCAAGCGTGGCCGGGGTACGCGCCGCACGGACCGGCAGCCGCTCCACCCCCCAGATGCGCACCACTTCCTCGATCAGGTCTTCTTCGATCGACAGGTCGAAGCGACGCGCCGGGGGCTGAACCACCAGCACCGTCTCACCGCCCTGGGTCGTCACCTCGCAGGGCAACCCCAGTCGCGCGAAGGCGCCCGTGCAATCGTCCAGCGTGAGCTCGGTGCCGATCACCTTGCGCGCCCGCGACAGCCGCATGCTCACCGGCTTGCGCTCGGGCAGTCCGGTGACCTGGTCATCAACCGGACCCGCTTGCCCGCCACACACCTCGATGATCAGTCGCGACAGGTACTCGAGATGCTCGACCGTGGTCGACGCATCGACACCGCGCTCGAAGCGCTGCGCTGCATCGGTGGAAAAGTTGTAGCGCCGAGCGCGCCCGGCAATTGCCTCGGGCCACCAGAACGCCGCCTCGACGTAGATGTCGGTGGTCTCCAGCGAGACCGCGGTAGCGTCGCCGCCCATGATGCCTGCGAGGCTCTCGACCTGCGCGGCATCGGCAATCACGCCGACCGGCAATCCGTCGGTATCCGGACCGAGTGCGATTGTCTGGCCATTGAGCAGCTTGAGCTGCTCGCTCGGTCGCCCCCAGCGCACCTGCAGACTGCCGTGGATCCTGGCCAGGTCAAAGACGTGGGTGGGACGCCCCAGCTCGAGCATCACGTAGTTCGACAGGTCGACCAGCGCGGAAATCGACCGCTGCCCGCTGCGCTCGAGACGCTCGCGAATCCAGTCGGGCGTGGGTGCCTTGGCATTGACGCCGCGAATCACCCGGCCGCTGAAACGTCCGCACAGCTCGGGCGCCTCGAGATTCACCGTCAGGCGCTCCGTGAGCGTCACCGGCACGCTGCCAAAAGCAGGCAATTCGAGCGGTGCACCGGTGATGGCCGACACCTCGCGGGCAATGCCGGTCACCGACATGCAGTGCGCCAGGTTCGGCGTGAGCTTGAGCAGCCACACAAAATCATCGAGGTGCAGGACATCACGCAGGGAGGCCCCCACGGGTGCCGACTCGGGCAGCACCAGCAGCCCGCCGTGGTCGTCGGACAGGCCGAGTTCGCGTGCCGAGCACAGCATGCCGCTGCTCTGGACACCGCGCATCTTGGCCACGCCGATCTTCATGCCACCCGGCAGGACCGCACCCGGTACGGCGCAGGGCACCTTCATGCCTGCGGCCACATTCGGTGCACCGCACACGATCTGCACTGGCGCCCCGGCGCCGGTATCGACCTCGCAGACATTGAGCTTGTCGGCATTCGGATGACGAGTGACCGAGAGCACCTGGGCCACCACCACCTGCTCGAAGGGCGGCGCGGCGGGCGCGCGCTCCTCGACTTCCATGCCGGCCATCGTGAGGGCATGAGCGAGGTCTTCGCTCGACATCGCGGGGTTGCAGTAGGCCCGCAGCCAACCTTCTGAAAATCGCATGGCGCTCAGTCCTTGAACTGCTCGAGAAAGCGCAGGTCGTTCTCGTAGAACAACCGCAGGTCACCCACGCCGTAGCGCAGCATGGCAAGACGCTCGATGCCTGACCCGAAGGCGAAGCCGATGTAGCGCTCCGGGTCCAGGCCGATGTTTCGCACCACGTTCGGGTGCACCTGACCGGCTCCCGAGACCTCCAGCCAACGGCCGGCCAGCGGACCGTCGGCAAAGCGCATGTCGATCTCGGCCGATGGCTCGGTGAACGGAAAATAGGACGGCCGAAAGCGCACGTCGATGTCCTCGCGCTCGAAGAAGCGGCGCAGGAATTCGGTGTAGACGTTCTTCAGGTCGGTGAAGGAGACGTTCTCGTCGATCCACAGCCCCTCAATCTGATGAAACATCGGCGAGTGCGTCGCATCGGAATCGACCCGATAGGTCTTGCCGGGCGCGATCACCTTGATCGGCGGACGATGCATGCGCGCATAGCGGATCTGCATGGGACTGGTGTGCGTGCGCAGCAGCAGCGGGCGGCCCGCGTCGTCTTCACCCTCGACATAGAAGGTGTCGTGCATCGAGCGTGCCGGATGGTTCAGCGGCGTGTTCAGCGCTGTGAAGTTGAAAAAGTCTTCCTCGATCTCAGGGCCGTCTGCCACTTCGAAACCGATCGAGCGGAACAGTGTCTCGATGCGTTCGATGGTGAGCGTCACGGGATGCAGTCCACCACGCCGTGCGCCGCGCCCGGGCAGCGTCACATCGATCGCTTCCTGGGCCAGCCGGGCATCCAGCTCGGCCTGCTCGAGCGCGGCCTGACGCTCGTTCAACAGGGCCTCGAGGGCCTGCTTGACGCGATTGAGTTCCTTGCCTGCCGCTGAACGCGCCTCCGGGGACAAGCTCCCCAGCGACTTCATCTTCGCGGTCAGCAATCCGTCCTTGCCAAGGAATTTCGCCTTGGCAACGGCGAGCGCGTTGGCATCGGGAGCGGCGGCGATCAGGCCTTGCGCCTCATCGATCAGCTGTTGAGAGGAGTCGTCCATCGGTCAGAGCCCATCCGAAACGAGAACGGGGCCCGAAGGGGCCCCGTGTGCTGTCAGCCCGCGAAGGTCTTCACCGAGGACCGGCTCAGACGCTTCGCTCATGGCGTACCGGTGCCGGGTTTCAGGCGCCGATCGTCGCCTTCACGCGAGCGACGATCGCGGCGAACGCCGGCTTGTCGTTCACGGCCAGCTCGGCCAGCACCTTGCGGTCCAGGCCCACGGCACACTTGTTCAGCCCGGCGATGAAGCGGCTGTAGGTGATGCCATGCTCGCGTGCCGCCGCATTGATACGGGTGATCCACAGCGAGCGGAACACGCGCTTGCGGGTGCGACGGTCGCGATAGGCGTATTGCCCGGCGCGCATGACCGCCTGCTTGGCGATGCGATAGACGTTCTTGCGACGACCGCGATAGCCCTTGGCCAGCGCCAGGACTTTCTTGTGACGGGCACGTGCGGTAACTCCGCGTTTGACTCGTGGCATGTCGGCCTCCCCTTATGCGTAGGGCATCATGGTCCGGACGCTCAGCACGTCGGACTCATGGACCTGAACCGCACCACGCAGATGGCGCTTGTTCTTGGTGGTCTTCTTGGTGAGGATGTGGCGCTTGAACGCCTGGCCACGCTTGATCGAGCCGCCTGCGCGCACCCGAAAGCGCTTGGCCGCGCTTTTCTTGGTCTTCATCTTCGGCATGGAAATGCTCCGATGGTCACCACTGCCAGGTGGCCTTGAGGTCACCGGACTGATCCGGCAAGCCCAGAGCGCTTCTGGAACCCGAGTGGCTGGTCTTGCTCTGTCCGGCAATCAGGCTGACGACCCTGCGCCCGGTAAATTCACCGGGCAAGGACCACACCTTGACGGACAGCCCGCGACTATAGCAGAAAAAGTGCCGGCGCACCCTGCCCGGCCTCTTCGCAAAGAGACCGGGCAGCGGGCAAACCCGCCCCGGCCTATTTCTTCTTCTTGGGGGCGATGATCATGATCATCTGACGCCCTTCGAGCTTGGGCATCGATTCGACCTGACCGACCGCCTCGAGGTCGGTGCGGATCCGCTCGAGCAGGCGCACCCCGAACTCCTGGTGAGCCATTTCCCGACCGCGAAAGCGCAAGGTGATCTTCGCCTTGTCGCCCTCTTCCAGGAAGCGCTGCAGGTTGCGCATCTTCACGGCGTAGTCGTTGTCGTCGGTACCCGGACGAAACTTGACTTCCTTGACCTGGATGATCTTCTGCTTGAGGCGGGCTTCATGAGCCCGCTTCTGTTCCTGGTACTTGAACTTGCCGTAGTCCATGAGCCTGGCCACCGGCGGTTGCGCGGTGGGCGCGATCTCGACAAGATCGACGTCGGCTTCTTCGGCCATTCTGAGGGCTTCACGGGTCGAGACGATGCCAAGCGGTTCGTTCTCGATGCCCATCAGGCGGAGTTCAGGAACGTTGATCTCGCCGTTCAGGCGATGGGCACGTTCACGTTCTGGCGCAGTAGCGATGCTGGTTTCTCCGAAGTCGGCGGGTTTCTGGATGACTGTTGAGGGTGTGACGGTGCGGGCCCCACCGGGATGCCCGACCGAACCGGATTGTGCCGATCAGAGGCCGCGCGTAGCGACCTCCGCGGACAGATGTTCAACGAAGGCATCGACCGACATGACCTGACTGTCGCTGCCACCGCGGGTCCTGACTGCAACCTGCCCACCTTGGCGCTCCTTGTCACCCACCACCAACAAGAAAGGCACCTTTTGCAGGCTGTGCTCGCGGATCTTATAGGTGATCTTCTCGTTCCGCAAATCCGTATGGACCCTAAATCCTTGTTTTGACAGTGTTTGTGCAACGCTCTTTGCGTACTCGGTCTGAGCCTCGGTGATGCTGAGCACCACCGCCTGCACGGGTGCGAGCCAGGCGGGAAACGCGCCTGCATGATTTTCAGTCAGGATGCCGATGAATCGCTCGAGCGAACCAACGATCGCCCGGTGCAGCATCACCGGGTGCTTGCGGCTATTGTCGACATCCACGTACTCGGCGCCCAGGCGTTGCGGCATGTTGAAGTCGACCTGAATGGTGCCGCACTGCCAGTGCCGACCCAGCGCATCCTTGAGCGTGTACTCGATCTTCGGGCCGTAGAAGGCGCCCTCGCCCTCGGCAATGATGAACTCGCAGCCCGAACGGCGCAGCGACTCCATGAGTGCGAATTCGGCCTTGTCCCAGAGCTCGTCGGCCCCCACCCGCTTTTCCGGACGGGTCGCCACCTTGTAGAGCACATCGGTGAAACCGAAATCCCGATAGACCCGATGCAGCAGACCGGTGAAGGCTGCGCATTCGTCGAGAATCTGGTCCTCGGTACAGAAGATGTGGCCATCGTCCTGCACGAAGCCGCGCACACGCATGATCCCGTGCAGCGCCCCCGAAGGCTCGTTGCGATGGCACTGGCCGAACTCGCCGTAACGCAGCGGCAAATCGCGATAGCTTCGCAGGCCGGTATTGAAGACCTGCACATGGCCGGGGCAGTTCATCGGCTTGACCGCGTAGTCGCGGTTTTCCGAGGCCGTGGAGAACATGTGGTCCTTGTAGTTCTCCCAGTGCCCGGAGCGCTCCCACAGGCTGCGATCGAGGATCTGCGGACAGCGGATCTCCTGATAGCCATTGGTCTGATAGACCTGACGCATGTACTGCTCGACCTGCTGCCACAAGGCCCAGCCCTTGGGGTGCCAGAACACCATGCCGGGCGCATCGTCCTGCAGGTGAAAGAGATCCAGCGCGCGGCCCAGTTTGCGATGGTCGCGCTTCTCGGCCTCTTCCAGCATATGCAGATAGGCTTCCTGATCTTCCTTGCGGGACCAGGCGGTGCCATAGATGCGCTGGAGCATCTCGTTGCGCGAATCACCTCGCCAGTAGGCGCCCGCCACCTTCATCAGCTTGAAGACTTTCAGCTTGCCGGTGGACGGCACGTGCGGCCCGCGACACAGGTCGACGAAGTTGCCCTCGCGATACAGGCGAATGTCGTCGGTCGCCGGAATGGAGGCGATGATTTCGGCCTTGTAGTGTTCGCCGATCGACTTGAAGAAGGCCACCGCGTCATCGCGATTCCAGACTTCGCGCTGCACCGCCTCATCCTTGCGCGCCAGCTCGGCCATGCGCTTTTCGATGGCCTCGAGGTCTTCGGGCGTGAACGGCCGCGTGTAGGCGAAGTCGTAGTAGAAGCCGTCATCGATCACCGGACCGATGGTGACCTGCGCCTCGGGAAAGAGCTCCTTCACCGCATAGGCCAACAAGTGCGCCGTCGAATGCCGGATGACCTCGAGCCCGTCGGCGTCCTTGTCGGTCACGATGGCCAGGGCTGCATCGGCATCGATGCGATGGGAGGTATCGACCAGTTCGCCGTCCACTCGACCAGCCAGCGCGGCCTTCGCCAGGCCGGCGCCAATCGATGCGGCCACCTCGGCCACGGTCAGCGGGGCGGGATATTCACGGATCGAACCGTCGGGCAGGGAAATGCGGATCACGAGCCAATCCTGTACCTGAAACTGCAGGCGAAAAAAAAGTGCGGCGGAGCCGCACTTTGTTTGCCGGGTAGCGTGACGTCAAGTGCTCATCGACCACCGGTTCTTGCTGGGCATTCGACGGCAACCCATGCCGCCTTTGACCCCGAATGTCTGCTTGCACACCAATCACTCGAACACTCGGCCTGTGACCGAGCGGAGCAGATTGGTAGGCGCGATTGGATTCGAACCAACGACCCCCACCATGTCAAGGTGGTGCTCTAACCAACTGAGCTACGCGCCTGCAAGACCGCAACTATAGCAAATTTCCGAAAGGGGCGGGTCGAGCGACAGACACACGCGTTTGCTCGGGGACGCGCATACGTTCATCATTCGGCTCTTCAGACACTCGACCCGTGCGATGCTCCGCCGATGCCCACTTCGCCTGCACCGCCTGCCCCCGGCATGAAAGCCCCCGCCGCCCCTGCGCATCGGCGGCAACGCTGGACGATGTTCGTCGGCGCAGCCGCCGTGGCCGGCGCCCTGGCGGCCGGATGGCTGTGGCGCCCGGTCGCGCTGCGCTCGGACGCAGCGGTCGCAATCCCGGCGGGCATGCGCCTCATTCCGGGTGGCGAATTCACGATGGGCTCGAACGACGAGATCGTCTGGCCCGAGGAGCGACCCGCGCACAAGGTTCGCATTGCAACCTTCCTGCTCGATGAAACCGAGGTCACCAACGCCCAGTTCACCGCCTTCGTGACTGCGACCCGGCATCTGACCCATGCCGAGCGCAAGCCCGATCTGTCCGTGCTCAAGGTGCCCCCGGGCATGCAGGTGCCTCCGGAGCTCTCCGAGCCAGGTGGCATGGTGTTCAAGACGCCCAGCGGACCGGTCGATCTGCGTGACCTGAGCCAGTGGTGGGCCTGGGTGCCGGGCGCCCAGTGGCGCCACCCCAGAGGCCCGGGCAGCAACCTCGATGGCCTGGGCGAGCACCCGGTGGTGCAGATCGCCTGGGACGATGCCAAGGCTTTCTGCAGCTGGGCCGGCAAGCGTCTGCCGACCGAGGCCGAATGGGAGCGCGCCGCGCGCGGTGGCCAGGAGAACCTGCCCTACGTGTGGGGCGACGGCAAGCCCAATGAGCGCAGCTTGCTGGCCAATCTCTGGCAGGGTCGCTTCCCCGAGCGCAACACGGCCAGCGACGGCTTCGAGACCACCGCGCCGGTGCGCAGCTTCCAGCCCAATGGCTACGGGCTGTACGACATGGCGGGCAACGTCTGGGAGTGGAACGCCGACTGGTACGACCGCCGCGCCTATGTCCGACGCAGCACCACCGACGTCACCGACAACCCCGCGGGCCCAGCACAGCCGATGGACCCGGAGGCGCGTCGCGCACAGCGCGGCGGATCCTTCCTGTGCCACGACTCCTACTGCTCGCGCTATCGCCCCAGTGCCCGCCAAGGCGCACCGAACGACATCGGCACCTCGCACTCGGGTTTCCGATGCGCGAAGTCGGTGGGTTGAAGCGCGCTCCGTCACTTCGCCGTCACCGCCTGCCCTACCCTCTCGAACTCCCAGGACGCGACCCATGGACACCCCAACCTCCTCACCCATCAGCCCGCGAGCACAGCCTGAGCGAGGCCGTCCGGGCCGTTGGCTGAGCGCCGCTGCGGCCATGCTGGCGCTTGCAGCCGCAGGCTGCACCACCGACTCGTCCAATGCCGTGAAGCCGCCCAACATCCTGTTCTTCATCATGGATGACGTGGGCATCGATCAGATGAAGGCCTTCGGGTACGGGGGCCTCAGCGGCGACACTGCGCCGAAGACGCCGGTCATGGATACCCTGGTCGCTTCGGGACTGGCGTTCCGAAACAACTGGGCGATGCCGGAATGCTCGCCCAGTCGCGCGATGTACTTCAACGGGCGCTATTCGATTCGCACCAACATCAGCACGGCGATCACCTCGTCGGACCTGGCCAACTCGCAGATGGCGCCCTGGGAGACGACCACTCCCAGAATCCTGAAGGCGGTGGGCTACGAAAACGGCATGTTCGGCAAGGCCCACCTGGCGGGCACTTCGCTCAACCCGGACACCAATCCCTACGGCAATACCGCCGAGTATCAGCTCGGTTGGGATCGTTTCAGGGGCTGGGCCGACGGTGCCCCCAAGCCCATCGACACGACCGCGGGCGGAGTGGCCGCCAAGGGCACCTACGCCTGCGGCTATGTCCCGACCACGTCAGCTGACGCGACCAACGGTGCGGACAGCGGCGCGTGCTACACGGTCGACAACCGCTGCGAGAAACTCGTCACCACGGGTACGACCTCCCCCGGCCGCGCCTGTCTCGAGCGCGGCGGCATCCTGGTGCCAAAGGCAGAGTGCCAGGCAACACGGCCGTCGTTCGTCGATTTCACCAAGGAAAACGCCTATTACGTGGGCGAACTGGTCAGCACCGACGCAGCCGGCCGAGTGGTCATCACGCCGCCGGACGATCCATCGGGAAAATCACGGACCTATCGCACCTCGCTGGAATCGGACCTCGCCATCGACTGGATCAAGGGCCGCGCTCCCGGCAAGCCGTGGATGGCCACCGTCAGTTTCGCTGCAGCACACGCTCCGTATCAGCCGCCACCCAGTTCGATGCTCGCTGCAGATGCGCTGCCTTTCGCTGGCAAGGACTGCACCAGCGTTCCGCAGACCCGGGTGCTGATGAACCAGATGATCGAGGCGATCGACGCCGAGATCGGGCGGGTGCTGGTGGAAAGC
>JBILSK010000417.1:0-3159 GCA_044372165.1 Burkholderiaceae bacterium
CCCGCCTCAGGCCTTCTTCGGGCAGTTGCTGCTCGGCCTGATCAATGGCGCCTTCTATGCGCTGCTGTCGCTCGGCCTGGCGGTGATCTTCGGCCTGCTCAACGTGATCAATTTCAGCCACGGTGCGCAGTACATGATGGGCGCCTTCGGTGCCTGGATGCTGCTCAACTGGCTGGGGCTGCCTTTCTGGGTCTCATTGGTGGTCGTGCCCATCGTGGTGGCCGCCTTCGGCATGCTCCTGGAACGCGTGTTCCTCAAGCGCCTGTATCACCTCGATCACCTCTACGGGCTGCTGCTGACCTTCGGCCTGGCACTGATCATCGAAGGCCTGTATCGCAAGCAGTTCGGCTCCTCGGGCCAGCCCTTCGAGAACCCGCTGCCGGGCGGCACCAACCTGGGCTTCATGTTCCTGCCCTATTACCGCGGCTTCATCATCCTTGCGTCGCTGGTGGTCTGCCTGGGCACCTGGTTCATGATCGAGCGCACCAAGCTCGGGGCCTACCTGCGCGCGGCCACCGAACGCCCTGATCTGGTCCAGGCCTTCGGCATCAACGTGCCCCGCATGGTCACCCTCACCTACGGCTTCGGCGTCGGCCTGGCTGCGCTGGCCGGGGTGCTGGCCGCACCGGCCTACCAGGTCAACCCGACCATGGGGGCCAACCTCATCATCGTGGTGTTCGCGGTGGTGGTGATCGGCGGGATGGGCTCCATCATGGGCTCCATCGTCACCGGGTTCGGGCTGGGCATCATCGAAGGCCTCACCAAGGTCTTCTATCCGGAAGCCTCCAGCACCGTCATCTTCGTGATCATGGCGATCGTGCTGATGATCAAGCCGGCTGGCCTGTTCGGGAAGCAGAAATGAGCCTCGACACCTCTCCTACCGTTGCCTCCGCGAGCGACATCACGCCCACGACCGCAGCGCCGCCGATTGCTTCCCGGCGCACCGCGCACCTGCTGTTCTGGGTCTTCGTGGCGATCATGGTCGTGCTGCCCCTGGTGGGCGGCTACCCGCTGTTCCTGATGAAGGTGCTGTGCTTCGCGCTGTTCGCCTGCGCCTTCAACCTGCTGATCGGCTTTGTCGGCTTGCTGTCCTTCGGCCACGCGATGTTCTTCGGCCTGGCCGCCTATGTCAGCGGGCATGTGGTCAAGACCCTGGGCTGGAATATCGAGATGGGCATTCTGGCGGGGGCCGCCACGGCTGCCGTCCTGGGTCTGGTGACCGGCCTGATCGCGATTCGTCGCCAGGGCATCTACTTCGCGATGGTGACGCTGGCGCTGTCGCAGATGGTGTTCTTCTTCTGCGTGCAAGCCCCCTTCACTGGCGGCGAGGACGGCATCCAGTCGATCAGCCGCACCCGACTCTTCGGCCTGTTCGACATGTCCAGCGACCTGGCGATGTACTGGTTCGTGCTGGCGCTGTTCCTGCTGTGTTTCGGCCTGATCTATCGCACCATCCATTCGCCGTTCGGACAGGTGCTCAAGGCGATCCGCGAAAACGAGCCGCGCGCGATTTCGCTGGGCTACCAGGTCGACCGCTACAAGCTGCTGGCCTTCGTGCTGTCGGCCACGCTGGCCGGTGTCGCAGGGGCCACCAAGGCGCTGGTCTTCCAGCTGGCCTCGCTCACTGATGTCACCTGGCAGATGTCGGGCGAAGTGGTGCTGATGACCCTGGTCGGCGGCATGGGCACGGTGTTCGGCCCGGTGGTGGGCGCTGCCGTCATCATCGGCATGCAGAACTATCTTGCCGGCCTGGGCGAGTGGGTGCTGGTGGTGCAGGGCGCAATCTTCGTGATCGTGGTGATGCTGTTCAGAAAGGGCATCGTCGGCGAAATCGGCGACCGACTGCTGCGTCGCAAGCAGGCCTGACACCCGTCGTTCGGCCTCTGCAACGCCTCGGGCGGCCGGACGACCACCCGACCTCCGCTACCATGGCGCCTTCGGCGGGCGACCATGGTGAGTCGGCAGCCTTTTCTTCGGAGTGCGACATGCAGGTCGTCTGCCTGGACATGGAAGGGGTACTGGTCCCCGAAATCTGGATCGAAGTCTCCAAGCGCTCGGGCATTCCCGAGCTCTCGCGCACCACGCGCGACGAGCCGGACTACGACAAGCTGATGCGCTATCGCATCGACCTGCTCACGAAGCACGGACTGAAGCTGGCCGACATCCAGGCGGTGATCGACGGCATGGGTCCGATGGAAGGCGCGCGCGAGTTTCTGGACGACCTGCGCAGCCGCTATCAAGTGCTGATTCTGTCCGACACCTTCTATGAATTCGCCGACCCGCTGATGCGTCAGCTCGGCCGCCCCACGCTGCTGTGCCATCGCCTGGAAAGCGACGACAAGGGCTTCGTGACGCGCCATGTGCTGCGCATGGCCGACCAGAAGCGCGCTGCCGTCAATGCGCTGAAGTCGCTGAACTTCAAGGTCATGGCCGCAGGCGACTCCTACAACGACACCGGCATGCTGAGCGCAGCTGACGCGGGCTTCTTCATTCATCCGCCCGAGAACATCGTGAAGGAGTTTCCGCAGTTCCCGGTCACGCGCAGCTACCCCGAGCTGCGCGAGAAGATCGAGGAAGCCGCAGCGCGCCTGCGCGGTTAGCCCAGCGTTTCCACCGAGTGGGTCTGGTTGGTGTAGATGCACAGGTCCCCGGCAATCCCCAGGGACTTTCTCACCACCTGCTCGGGCGAGAGATCGGTGTTTTCCAGCAAGGCTCGTGCGGCGGCCTGCGCGTAGGCGCCACCTGAGCCGATCGCGATCAGGCCGAACTCGGGTTCCAGCACATCGCCATTGCCGGTGATGATCAGCGAGTGGTGCACATCGGCCACCGCCAGCATCGCCTCGAGCCGACGCAGCATCCGGTCGGTGCGCCAGTCCTTGGCGAGTTCGACTGCCGCGCGCAACAACTGCCCCTGATGCTTGTCGAGCTTGGACTCGAAGCGCTCGAACAGCGTGAAGGCGTCGGCAGTGCCACCCGCAAACCCCGCCAGCACCTTGTCGTGGTGCAGGCGGCGCACTTTGCGTGCGCTGGCTTTGATGACGATGTGGCCGAGCGTGACCTGGCCGTCGCCGCCGAGCGCGACGCGCTCACCACGACGGGCCGACACGATGGTCGTGCCGTGAAACTGTTCCATGTCGGATTCCGGAAAAGGAGGAGCGG
>JBILSK010000028.1:0-10409 GCA_044372165.1 Burkholderiaceae bacterium
CCGAGGTGGCAGCCAATCCGCGGGCGCGCTCGGCGGTGCTGCGTGTGGCCGAGAGGGTCTGAGTCATGACCAAGCTGAACGTGCTGATGGCGACCATCCTGCTCACCTGCTCGCTGCTGCTGGTGACCTCGCAGCATCGCGCGCGCAAGGGGTTCATCGACCTCGAGCGGGCTCAGGCGCTCGCTCGCAAGCACGAGATCGAGTGGCAGCAACTGCAGCTGGAGCAGACCCAGCTGGCCAAGCACTCGCTGATCGATGCGGCTGCCCGGCGCAGTCTCAAGATGCAGCCGGTGACGCCCGAGCGCACGATCTATCTGTCGGTCAATCCGACACCCGCTTCGGCGCCCGCGGCACCCAGTGCGCCCGGCGCGCTGGCGCAGGTTCGTCGCTGAGCGGCGCAGGACAGCAAGGACGAACATCGCCATGGCGCGCCCGGTCAAGCTCACCCGCAATGCCCTGCTGGTCACCAAGCTGCCTGCCTGGCGCTCGCGAGTGCTGCTCGGGCTGATCGCTTCCGCCTTTCTGGCACTGGTTGCGCGGGCGGTCTGGTTGCAGGCCTGGAGCAATGATTTTCTGCAGTATCAGGGGCGGGTGCGCCATGAGCGCAACCTGGAGATTCCGGCCAACCGCGGCAAGATCGTCGATCGGACCGGAGCGATGCTCGCCACCAGCCTGCCGGCCAAGGCCATCTGGGTCGATCCGTCCGACGTCAAGGCGAGTCGTGAGCAGCGCATCGCGCTGGCCAAGCTGCTGGGGATGGAGCTCAAGGCGCTCGAGCTCAAGCTCGCCGAGGACAAGACCTACGTCTACATCAAGCGTCAGGTCGATCCGGATGTGGCGGCGAAAGTTGCGGCACTGGGCATTCCCGGCATCCACCAGCGCAGCGAATACAAGCGTCATTACCCCGAGGGCGAGACCGTGGCCCACGTGGTCGGTTTCACCAATGTCGAGGATGCCGGGCAGGAAGGCTTCGAGCTGTCGCAGCAGCAGCGATTGGCCGGCAAGGTTGGCAGTCGCAAGGTAATCAAGGACAACCTGGGTCGCGTGATCGAGCAGCTCGGCTCGGGGCGCGAACCTCAGGACGGCGCTGACCTCGCCCTGTCGATCGACACCCGTGTCCAGTTTCTGGCCTTCAACGCGGTCAAGGAGGCGGTTCGCGAGCATCGTGCCAAGGCGGGTGCGGCTGTGGTCGTCGACGTGAAGACCGGCGAAGTGCTGGCACTGGCCAACTGGCCGACCTACGACCCGAACAACCGCCGCCAGCTCACCGGTGCGCAGCTGCGCAATCGCGTGCTGACCGACACCTACGAGCCGGGCTCCACCATGAAGCCGTTTTCGGTGGCGATGGCGCTCGATGCGGGCAAGGTGCGTCCGACCTCGATGATCGACGTTTCGCCCGGTCGCATGACGATAGGAACGGCCACCATCGGCGATGCGCACGCCTACGGGACGCTCACGGTCGAGCAGATCCTGCAGAAGTCGTCGAACATCGGCACGGTCAAGATGGCCCTGCAGTTGCAGCCGCAGCGGATGTGGGAAGGCTTCACGTCGCTGGGCTTCGGTCAGCCGCCCCAGCTCGGATTTCCGGGCGCGGTGGCCGGGCGGGTGCGTCCCCACAAGACCTGGAAGCCGATCGAGCAGGCCACCATGTCCTATGGCCACGGCATCTCGGTGTCCTTGATCCAGATGGCGCGGGCCTACTCGGTCTTTGCGCGTGATGGCGAACTGATTCCGCTCACCCTGCTCCGCCACGACGATCCGGCGGTCGGTGTTCAGGTCTTCAGCCCCGAGACCGCGAAGGCGGTGCGCAAGATGCTGGAGATGGCAGCCGGTCCGCAGGGCACCGCGCCCCTGGCTCAGATCCCGGGCTACCGGGTGGGCGGCAAGACCGGCACCGCGCACAAGCAGGAGCGGGGTACCTACCAGAACAAGTACATCGCGTCCTTCGTCGGCCTTGCGCCCATCTCGCGGCCGCGGGTCATCGTCGCCGTGATGGTCGATGAGCCCTCGGCAGGCAAGTACTATGGTGGGCAGGTCGCGGCACCGGTCTTCGCGCGGATCACCGGTGAGACCCTGCGCGCGCTGCGAGTTGCCCCCGATGCGCCGTTTGCCACGGCGATCCAGCCGGCCGAGCCGCCCCGGGAGAAACTGTGAGCGCAGCTGCCATGACGGCCGCGGACTCGCTGGCGCA
Source organism: Burkholderiaceae bacterium (assembly GCA_044372165.1). GTDB lineage: Bacteria > Pseudomonadota > Gammaproteobacteria > Burkholderiales > Burkholderiaceae_E > UBA4615. The sequence continues at coordinate 2,192 of JBILSK010000028.1, forward strand.
CTGGTTGCGCGGCGTGCTGCCGCCCGAGGCTGCGCTGGTGGCAGACAGTCGCGCGGTCGCGCGCGGCGATGCCTTCTTTGCCTACCCCGGCGAACACGCGGATGGCCGGCGCTTTGTGGCGCAGGCGGTGCAGCGCGGTGCGGCGGCGGTGGTGTTCGAGCAAGGGGCCACTCAGGGAGTGATTCCGGACTCGGTGGCCCATCGCGAGGTCAGCGGTCTGAAGGCCTTGTGCGGTCCGATCGCCAGTGCCTTTCACGGTACGCCGAGCGCCCGCCTGGATGTCCTGGCCGTGACCGGGACCAATGGCAAGACGAGTTGCAGCCAATGGCTGGCCCAGGGGCTGGACGCACTGGGCACACCGAGTGCCGTGATCGGCACGCTGGGCGCGGGACGCGGCGGCGTCCTCGACGAGTTCGGACTCACCACGCCGGATGCCTTGTCGCTGCAGGCGCTGTTTGCGCGTTTCGTGGCCGGTGGCACCCGGGCGGTGGCGATCGAAGCCTCGTCGATCGGCCTGGATCAGCACCGGCTGGACGGCACACGCATCGCGGTGGCGATTCACACCAATCTCACCCGCGACCATCTGGACTACCACGGCACGATGCAGGCCTACGCGCAGGCCAAGGCCCGGCTGTTTGCTTGGCCGGGGCTGAAGTCGGCGGTGGTCAATCTCGATGACCCCTGGCTTGGCACGATGCTCGATGCCTTGTCGCCCGGTGTGCCCTGCATCGGCTACAGCCTGAATGCGACCCTGCCTGCGTCGCGTCCCGACGTCGGGCGCGTGCTGACCGCGCGCGCGGTCCATGCCACCGCGCAGGGCATGCGCATCGAACTGGACGGCAGCTGGGGGCAGGCCACGGTCGATGCCAGGCTGGTGGGTCGATTCAACGCGGCCAATCTGCTGGCGGTGGCCGCAGGCTGGCTCGCGCTGGGCCATGAATTCGACGCGGTGGTCCAGCAGTTGGGCGCCTTGCGCCCGGTGCCGGGTCGACTGCAGCCGGTCGCGTCAGAGGGTGCCGAGCAGGCCCCGCTGGTGGTGGTCGACTATGCCCACACGCCCGACGCCCTGGCCAATGCGCTGGCGGCCCTGCGGCCGATCGCGCAGGCCCGCGGCGGGGTGCTGTGGTGCCTGGTGGGAGCCGGCGGAGACCGTGATCCAGGCAAGCGCCCGATGCTGGGCGAGATCGCGCAGCGTGATGCCGATCGCGTGGTGCTCACCAGCGACAATCCGCGCAGCGAATCGCCGGAGGCCATTCTCGATGCGATAGCGGCTGGCATGAGTCGATCTGCCGAGCGGCGCGACGCCGATCGTGCGGGCGCGATTGCCTGGACGGTGGCTGCGGCTGCGCCCGTCGATGTCGTGCTGCTGGCGGGCAAGGGCCACGAGACCTATCAGGAGGTCGGCGGTGTGCGCCATCCGTTCGACGACCGCGATCACGCGGCGCGAGCCTTGGCCGTTCGCTCGAACCCCGTGGAGCGTGCCCGTGTTTGAATTGCGCGAAGCGTTCGACTGCCTGAGCGCCGGAAGACTGGTGACGCGTGATGCGGGTGCGACCGGAGTGTCGCTGTCCGGTGTGTCGACTGACACGCGTGCGGTGGGTCCGGGCGAGCTCTTCGTGGCGCTGCGCGGCGAGCGCTTCGATGCGAATGACTTTGTCGGCCAGGCGATTGCCGCCGGTGCGTCGGCGGTGATGGTCGAGCGCTGGACGCCCGAGTGCCGGCCCCCGGCGCTGGTGGTGTCCGACACGCGGCGCGCCTTGGGCGAGATCGCGGCCGGCTGGCGCAGTCGGTTCACCTTGCCGGTGATCGCCGTGACCGGCAGCAACGGCAAGACCACGGTCAAGGAGATGATCGCAGCCATCCTGGCCGAGCACTGCGGCGAGTCGGCGCGCCTGTCCACGCACGGCAATCTGAACAACGAGATCGGCGTGCCGCTCACCGTCTTTCGCCTGTCGGCTGACCATCGTGCCGCGGTGATCGAGCTGGGCATGAATCGTCCCGGCGAAATCGGCTGGTTGGCGCAGATCGCGCAGCCGACGGTTGCCCTGGTGAACAATGCTCAGCGCGAGCATCAGGAATTCATGCACTCGGTCGAGGCGACGGCCCGCGAAAACGGCGCGGCGATCGCGGCGCTCCCCGCCGATGGCGTGGCCGTCTTTCCAGGCGACGACCTTCACACGCCGATCTGGCGCGAGCTGGCCGGCGCCCGTCGGTGCATCGAGTTCGGCTTGACACAAGAGTGCGCGGTGCAGGCAACGCCTGACGCCCGACCCGATGGCTTCACGATGCATGTCGATGGCCAGGCCTGCGCGCTGCAGGTGGCCATCGACGGACAGCACAACGTGCGCAACGCACTGGCCGCGGCGGCCTGCTGCCACGCGATCGGCGTGCCGCTGGCGACGATCGCCCGCGGACTGACGGCGTTCCGGCCTGCGGCCGGGCGCCTGCGTCGGTGCGTGGCCCGAAGCGGTGCTGCGGTGATCGACGACACCTACAACGCCAATCCGGATTCGGTGCGTGCCGCCATCGATGTGCTGGCGGCGTGCCCATCGCCCCGAGTGCTGGTGCTGGGCGACATGGCGGAGGTGGGCACCCAGGGGCCGCAGTTCCATGCCGAGGTGGGGGCGCATGCCCGCGTGCGCGGCATCGATCACCTGATTGCCTGCGGCCCGGCGACCGCGGCCACCGCCGAGGCCTTCGGTGCCCGCGCCGAACACTTCGAGTCGGTCGATGCTGCCTGTGACCGCGTGGCCGAGCTGGCCACCGCCGGGGCGACTGTGCTCGTGAAGGGCTCGCGCTCGATGCGGATGGAGCGCATCGTGCAGGCGATCAGCCCGAGCGCCGATGCAGGAGGGCATCACTGATGCTGCTGGACCTGGCTCAGTGGCTCGCGAAGGACATCCGGTTCTTCTCGGTCTTCAACTACATCACCCTGCGGGCGGTCCTGGCCTGCCTGACGGCGCTGTGCGTCGGATTGGTCGCCGGTCCTGCCTTGATTCGTCGCCTGACCGCGATGAAGATCGGCCAATCCGTGCGCTCGGATGGACCGCAGACTCACCTGAGCAAGTCGGGCACGCCGACCATGGGCGGCGCGCTGATCATCGTGTCGATCGGCTTTTCGACCTTGCTGTGGTCGGACCTGTCGAATCGCTTCGTCTGGGTGGTGCTGCTGGTGACCCTGGGCTATGGCGCGGTCGGCTGGGTGGACGACTACCGCAAGGTGGTGCATCGCAATCCCAAGGGTCTGTCGGCGCGCGCCAAGTACTTCTGGCAGTCGCTGATTGGTGTGGCGGCGGCGGTGTGGCTCGCCTTCGCGGTGCCCGCCAGTTCGAACGCCGAGGCCTTGAGCCTGCTGTCGAACTGGGTGCGCTCGGGGTTCGAGATGAGCCTGCCCCCGCGCGCCGACCTGATCGTGCCCTTCTTCAAGACGGTGTCCTATCCGCTCGGTGCACTCGGCTTCATGGTGCTCACCTATCTGGTCATCGTGGGCACCAGCAATGCAGTCAATCTGACCGACGGCGCCGATGGTCTGGCCATCCTGCCGTCGGTGCTGGTGGCCAGCGCGCTGGCCATCTTCGCCTATGTCGCGGGCAACTCGGTCTTTGCCAAGTACCTGCTGGTGCCGCACGTGCCGGGTGCCGGAGAAATGACCGTGTTCTGTGCGGCGCTGGCCGGGGCTGGCCTGGCCTTCCTGTGGTTCAACGCGTATCCGGCGCAGGTCTTCATGGGCGACGTCGGTGCGCTGGCACTGGGGGGCGCGCTGGGTACCGTGGCGGTCATCGTGCGCCAGGAGATCGTCCTGTTCATCATGGGCGGCGTCTTCGTCGCCGAGACGGTCTCGGTGATGCTGCAGGTTGGCTGGTTCAAGTACACCAAGCGTCGCACCGGCGTGGGCAAGCGCATCTTTCGCATGGCTCCCTTGCATCACCACTTCGAGGTCGGTGGGGTCAAGGAGTCGCAGGTGGTGGTCCGTTTCTGGATCGTCACCATGATGCTGGTGCTGGTCGGCCTGTCCACCCTGAAGCTGCGGTGAGCATGGACAGCATCGATTCCTCCCTCCCGCTGCCGCAGTCGTCGGCCGTGTCCATTGAGGACCCGGCTCAGGCGCCCCTGCCTGTGGCGCAGGTCACGCTGCGTCCTGAGCTCGAGGGGCGGCGTGTGCTGGTGGTTGGCATGGGCGAGTCCGGTCTGGCCATCGCACGCTGGGCGGTTCTGGCCGGCGCGCAGGTGACGGTGGCCGACACGCGCGAGGCCCCGCCGCAGTTGCCGGCGCTGCGCTCGGCCTGTCCGGGTGTGCGTTTCGTGGGCGGTGCGCTCGACCTCAGCCTGCTCGAGGGCATCGATCTGGTCGGCTGGAGCCAGGGACTGTCGCCGGTGCTGGGCGACGCTGCGCCCTTGCATGCAGCGGCCCGTGCGGCTGGCGTGCCGGTCTGGGGTGAGCTCGAATTCTTCGCACGCGAGATCGCGCGACTGCGGGCCGGCGGTTATCAGACTCAGGTGGTGGCGATCACCGGGACCAACGGCAAGACGACCACCACTCGCCTGGTCGGGCACCTGTGCCAGCAAGCGGGGCTGTCGGTGGCGGTCGCAGGCAACATCAGTCCCGCGGCACTCGAGTCCTTGCGCGTGGCGATCGCAACCGATGCATTGCCGCAGGCCTGGGTGCTCGAACTGGCGAGCTATCAGCTCGAGCTCACCGAGTCCTTCGCGGCCGATTGCGCGACCGTGCTGAATGTCACCCAGGATCACCTCGACTGGCACGGCACGATGGAGCACTACCTCGCCTCCAAGCAGCGCATCTATGGGCTGCACACGGTGTGCGTGGTCAATCGCGATGATCCGCTCACCGTGCCCGGCGCACGGCTGGTCGATGGCATCCCCCTGGCACCGCCCCCGCCGCCGCCGCCGAGCAAGAAGAGCGGCCTGGCTCCGGTTGCGCGCACCGTTGTTTCCTTCGGCCTGGATGCGCCGACCGCAGCGCCCGGCTACGGTGTGCTGCGCGATGGCGGCCTGGCCTGGCTGGTCGAGGCCGTGTCCGACGATGAACCCGCGACCCCTGGGCGGCGCCGCAAGGAAGCGGGGCCGATTCGCCTGCGCCGTCTGATGCCGGCCGACGCCCTGCGCATTCGCGGTGAGCACAATCAGGCCAATGCGCTGGCGGCACTCGCCGTGTGCCGGGCCATCGGCGTGCCGATGGCGGCGATGCTGCATGGCCTGCGCAGCTTCGAGGGCGAACCGCATCGCTGCGAGCTGATCGCCCTGATCGACGAGGTCGAGTACTACGACGACAGCAAGGGCACCAATGTGGGGGCCACCGTCGCGGCCCTGGCAGGTCTGGGCAAGCCGGTGATCCTGATCGCCGGCGGTGACGGCAAGGGGCAGGACTTTTCACCCTTGCGCGCTGCGGTCGCGCGCCACGCAGCGGCGGTGCTGCTGATCGGTCGCGATGCGCCCGCGATTCGCGCTGTGCTCGACGGCCTGTCGGTCTCGGTCGAGGATTGCGCGACCCTGCAGGAGGCGGTGCTTCAGGCCGCGCAGCAGGCCCGCGCCGGTCAGGCCGTGCTGCTGTCGCCGGCCTGTGCCAGTTGGGACATGTTCCGCAACTACGCGCATCGCGCCGAGGTCTTCGTCGAGACCGTCCGTGAGGTGGCTGCCGACCGGGGACAGCCATGCTGAGCCTGCGCCTGCCCCGTCTGCCGATCGGCCTGCGCCAGGGGCGCAGCACCTCGTCTGCCGCGGTGGGCGAGTACGACCTGCCCCTGCTGTGGGTGACGGTCGCGCTGATGCTGTTCGGCATGGTGATGGTCTACTCGGCCTCGATCGCCTTGCCTGACTCGTCGAAATTCGCCTCCCTGCGCAGCACCCACCATCTGGTGCGCCATGCATTTTCGCTGACGGTGGGCCTGGTCTGCGGGGTGTTCGCCTTCACGATTCCCATGGCCCGCTGGCAGAAGCTGTCGCCGTGGTTGTTCCTCGGCGGGCTGGTGCTGTTGGCCGCCGTGCTGATCCCGGGGCTGGGCAAGGTCGTGCTGGGCGCACGTCGCTGGATTTCCTTCGGTTTCATCAATCTGCAGCCATCCGAGCTGATGAAGCTGTTCGTGGTGCTGTATGCCGCCGATTACGCGGTGCGCAAGCAGGACCGGATGCACGAGTTCAAGAAGGGCTTCCTGCCGATGGGGATCGTGATGATCATCATCGGTCTGCTGCTGCTGCTGGAGCCCGATCTGGGCGCTTTCATGGTGATCGCAGCGATCGCCATGGGGCTGCTCTTTCTGGGCGGTGTCAACGTCAAGCTGTTTGTCGCCTTGACCTTGACCATGGGGATCACCTTCCTGACGCTGATCTGGCTGTCGCCGTGGCGACGCGAGCGAATCTTTGCCTACCTGGATCCCTTCCAGGCCCAGAACGCACTGGGCAAGGGCTATCAGTTGTCGCATTCCCTGATTGCCTTCGGCCGGGGCGAGTGGTTCGGCGTGGGCCTGGGCGGCAGCGTCGAGAAGTGGCACTACCTGCCGGAGGCGCATACCGATTTCCTGCTGGCCGTGATCGGCGAGGAGCTCGGTCTGGTGGCCGTGCTGGCGGTCGTCGTGCTGTTCTTCTGGCTGGTGCGACGCAGCTTCGAGATCGGCCGTCAGGCGATCGCCATCGAGCGCTTCTTTCCCGGACTGGTCGCCCAGGGCGTTGGTGTCTGGCTGGGTGTGCAGGCCTTCATCAACATGGGCGTGAATCTGGGTCTGCTGCCCACCAAGGGCCTCACCTTGCCGCTGATGAGTTACGGCGGCTCCGGCATCCTGGCGAACTGCATCGCGATCGCGCTGGTCTTGCGCATCGACTTCGAGACCCGTCGCATGATGCGGGGGGCCAGCCTGTGAGCCGGACATTGCTGATCATGGCCGGCGGCACCGGCGGTCACGTGTTCCCCGGGCTCGCGGTGGCCGATGTCATGCGTGAGCGTGCCTGGCAGGTCGTCTGGCTGGGCAACCCGGAAGGCATGGAGGCCTCGCTGGTGCCGCGCCATGGCATCACGATGCAGTTCGTGCAGATCCGCGGCCTGCGCGGCAAGGGCTTTCTGACCAAGCTCATGATGCCCGGCTTGCTGCTGCGGGCCTGCTGGCAGAGTCTGGTTGCGCTGCGCCGCGTGCGGCCTGCCGTGGTGCTGGGCATGGGCGGTTACGTCGCCTTTCCGGGCGGTCTGGTTGCGGCCCTGACCGGCACGCCCTTGGTGGTGCACGAGCAGAATTCGGTTGCCGGACTCACCAACCGCCTGCTGGCGCGCATCGCATCGCGTTCGCTGGTGGCGTTTCCGGGCGCCTTGCCTGGTGCCCAGTGGTGCGGCAATCCGGTGCGTCAGGATGTCACGGCGATCGCCGATCCGACCGAGCGTTACAGCCGCAGGCACGGTGCGCTGCGGCTGCTGGTCGTGGGCGGCAGCCTGGGCGCCCAGGCCTTGAACACCCTGGTGCCGCAGGCCCTGGCGGCCCTGCCGCCCGAGCGTCGTCCGGTCGTCATCCATCAGAGCGGACACCGCCATCTCGATGACCTGCAGCGTGCCTATCGGGACGCCGGGGTCGAGGCGCAGGCCGTGGGCTTCATCGATGACATGGCGGCGGCCTATGCCGACGCCGATCTGGTGATCTGCCGGGCCGGCGCGATGACGGTCGCTGAAGTCGCCGCTGCCGGGGTGGCGAGCCTGATGATTCCCTATCCGCATGCCGTCGACGACCACCAGACCGCCAATGCGCGCTTTCTGGTCGAGCACGATGCGGCGCTGATGATTCCCCAATCGCAACTGAGTGCCGAGTCGCTCACTGCGCTGCTCGACGGACTGGATCGCGATCGCCTGCTGGGTCTGGCCCGGCGCGCGCGCGAGCTCGCCCGCCCCGATGCGGCGGCCGTGGTGGCCGACGTCTGCGAAGCCCTTGCCCGTCCGGAAAGCGCGTCATGAAACACAAGGTCAAGCACATTCATTTCGTTGGCATCGGCGGCTCGGGCATGAGTGGCATCGCCGAGGTGCTGCTCAACCTCGGCTATCACATCAGCGGTTCCGACACTGCGGAAAACGGGGCCACACGACGGCTGGTCGATCTCGGCGCCACCGTGATGCGAGGTCATGATGCGGCCCATGTGGCCGGTGCCGACTGCGTGGTGACCTCCTCGGCGGTGCGCGGCGACAACCCCGAGGTGACTGCGGCGCGTGCCGCGCGCATTCCGGTCGTGC
>JBILSK010000418.1:0-3153 GCA_044372165.1 Burkholderiaceae bacterium
GCAGCCAGATCGGGCCGTCCACGGACACGCCCGATTGCGCGCACAGGGTACGGATCCAGATCTCCGGCGGCGTGACACCGTCGCCATGATCCGAGCTGCGAAACGACATCGGTGCCGCGCGCTCCCAACCGAACCAGGGCCACAGGTTGCGTGCGGCCCGTGGCGCCGCAGTGCCGTCGATCCGAACCCTGATAAAGCAGCCGGGATAGCCGAAGACATGTCGGACCGGCCGCAGGCGTTCGTGACGAATGGTGCCGAAGCCGAACTGCAGGGGCGCGCCGTGCAGCGCCTCGTCGCGTTCGGCCCGCCGGGCCGTGCTGGTGCTTCGACCGGTCGCTGTGGCACACGGCGTCGTGATCACGGTGTCAGGCCGCGACCGCGGGCAGTGGACCAGCCGATGGCCGCGACAGGAGCGTGCGCTCATCGATGGCCTGCGCCACCGCAAAGCCGGACTTCAGGCCGTCTTCGTGAAAACCCCACCCTGACCAGGCGCCGGCATACCAGGTGTTGCGCAGGCCCTGGATGTCCGGCAGACGACGCTGGGCGGCGATGGCCTGCACATCGAAGACTGGATGGGCGTAATCGATCGCCTGCAGCACGTACTCGTCACGCGGGGGCGTGTCGGGGTTCAGGGTGACCAGGACCGGCTGCTGAAACGGCAGGGGCTGCAGCCGATTGAGCCAGTAGGTGACCGATACGCTTGGCGGCGTGCCGTGCGCAGCAGCCGGCGCCCCGAAGCGGCCGGTGCTCAGGTAGTTCCACGCGGCCCAGGCGCGCCGACGCCTGGGCATCAAGGCCAGGTCCGTATGCAGCCAGGCCCGATTGGGCTGGTAGGGAATCGCCCCCAGGATGGCCCGCTCGTCGTCGCTGGCATCAGGCAGCAGGGACAGTGCCTGGTCGCTGTGACAGGCGAGCACCACATGATCGAAGGTTTCCCGACCCGCGTCGGTCACGACCGCCACCCGGGCGCGGCCCTCCCGGGCTTCGTCCAGGGGCATGCGCAGCACGGCCCGCACCGGGCAATCCGTGCGGATGTCGGGCAGGCCAGCGGCGATGCGATCGACGTACTGGCGCGCGCCGTTGCGCACGGTGAACCAGCGCGGCCGGTTGGCCACCTGCAGCAAGCCGTGGTTGTCGCAGAAGCGCGCAAAGCTGCCGACCGGAAACTGCAGCATGGCGTCGGTCGGGCACGACCAGATCGCGGCGGCCATCGGCAGCAGGTAGCCATTGCGAAACGACGCGCTGTAGCGATGCGTCTGCAGCCACGCGTGCAGGGGGTGTTCTGCCTGCGCCTGCATGGCCGGATTGCGCGCCAGCTCGGTCGCCTGCCGGTTGAAGCGCAGGATGTCGGCGAGCATCGCCCAGAACCGCGGCGACAGGGCGTTGGCGGGCTGTGCGAACAGGGTTCCGAGGTTGCTGCCGCACCACTCGAAATCGTGCGGCCCGACCGATACCGAGAACGACATTTCGGAGACCGCGCTGGGCACGCCCAGTTCTTCGAACAAGGCAATCAGGGTCGGATAGGTCCGCTCGTTGAAGACCAGAAAGCCGGTGTCGACCGGGTGAGTGATGCCGCCGACGGTCGCGTCGACCGTATGAGTGTGGCCGCCCAGCTTCGGTGCGGCTTCGAAGAGCGTGACCGTGTGGTGCTGTGCCAGGCGGTGGGCGGCGCCCAGACCGGCGATGCCGCTGCCGATGACGGCGATGCGCTGCCGGGAGTGAGCAAGAGATGGGGGTGTCATGCGTGTCTGATCGGTCAGTGGCCCAGGGCCCGTTCAATGGCGCGCCGCAGCGCCGGGTCGTTCGGCTCCACTGCACTGGAAAAGTGTCCGATCACGGTGCCATCGCGCCCGATCAGATACTTGTGGAAATTCCACTTCGGCGCGCTGCCCGTGGCCCGCGCCAGGGCCGAGAAGAACGGGTCGGCCCCGGACCCCTTCACGGAGGTCTTGGCGAACATCGGGAAATCGACGCCGTAAGTGTTGAAGCAGAATTCGGCGATCTCCTTTGAGCTGCCAGGCTCCTGGCCACCGAAGTCATTGGACGGAAATCCGAGCACGGTAAATCCCCGGTCGCGGTAGGTACGCTGCAGGGCTTCGAGGCCCTCGTACTGGCGCGTGAAGCCGCAGTAGCTGGCGGTATTCACCACCAGGGAGACCTTGCCGGCGAACTGGCACAGCCGCTGCGGCGAGTCGTCCTGCAGACGCGCAAAACTGCGGTCCAGCAGGGCAGGACAGGCCTGTGAGGCCGTGGCTGCCCCTGCGCCCTTCGCGACTGCGTTGTCCATGGCAAAAGAAATCGTCAGGAGCGCGACAAGCGCGATCCATCGATGCAGAGGCGAAAAAATCCGGGGCAATAGCCCTTCAAAGCCTGTCATATGTTTGGTCGGTCTCGCCGGGGCTGACCTATACTCTATTGGGAGCTGTTGCCCTGGTCAACGATTGTCCTGGACAATTCAAGGTCGATGGCTCACTCTTCTTTCATCGGATGAGCAGGACCAGATGAACGACCGCAGTTTTTCGCCGCCCCTGAGCCGCACGATCTCGGCGGTCGAACGGGATACCGGACTGACCAAGGATACCCTGCGGGTCTGGGAGCGCCGTTACGGCTTTCCCATGCCCGAGCGGGATGCCTTCGGCGAGCGCGTCTACCCGATCGACCAGGTCGACAAGCTGCGCGTGCTGCGGCGGCTGATCGATGTCGGTCATCGCCCAGGCAAGCTCATCCACCTGCCGATCGAGGCGCTCCAGGCGCTGGCCGTCGAGGCGGTCAGCCTGAACGCTGCGCCGCGCAGCCTGTCTGACGCCCTGACCGAGCACGATGAGCTGGCGCGGCTCCTGGGCCTCGTCCGGTCGCATCGGATCGATGATTTCCGGCGTGCCCTGTCGCAATGTCAGATGCGCACGGGCATGGAGCGCTTCGTGCTCGAGATCGTCGCACCCCTCACGCGAATGGTGGGCGAGGCCTGGGCCCGCGGCGACATCGAGATCTTCGAGGAGCATCTCTTCACCGAGGCCATGCAGGGCCTGATGCGCAATGCGATCTCGGCCATTCCCTTGCCCGCCGACAACCCGCGCATCCTGCTCACCACGATCCCCCAGGAACCGCACGGGCTGGGCCTGCTGATGGCCGAAGCCCTGCTGTCGCTCGAGG
>JBILSK010000419.1:0-3151 GCA_044372165.1 Burkholderiaceae bacterium
GCCTCCTACCATCGATCGAGACCTTTCGATCAACGCTGCCCGGATCTGCCTGCTCATGAGCCTGCCCACCTATTCCACGCTGCTCACCCAGAGGGTCGAGCCCCATGTGTTGCAGGTGACGCTCAACCGTCCGGAGGTCGGCAACGCGCTCAATACCCAGATGGGTCGCGACATGCTCGACCTGTGGAACCGGCTGACCGAGGACGCAGGCGATGTGCGTTGCATCGTGCTGACTGGCGCCGGTGAGAAGATCTTTTGCGCCGGCGGCGATCTCAAGGAGCGCAACGGCATGACCCGCGAGCAGTGGGTCCGCCAGCATGAGCTCTTCGAGCGCATGTACTGGACGCTGACCGACCTGCCGATCCCGGTGATCGCCGCGGTCAATGGCCATGCCTACGCTGGCGGCTTCGAGATGATGCTGACCTGCGACTTCGCCTACGCCTCGAGCGCTGCGCGTTTCGCACTCACCGAGGTGACGCTGGGCATCATGCCGGGTGCAGGCGGCACGCAGAACCTGCCACGCGCGATCGGTGAGCGTCGCGCCAAGGAGATCCTGCTGACCGGTCGGCCGGTGTCGGCCGACAAGGCGCTGAACTGGGGCATCGTGAACGAGCTGTGCGAGCCCAGCGAGGTACTGGCACGGGCGCTGGATACGGCGCGAACGATTGCCGGCAACGCGCCCTTGTCGGTGCGCCAGATCAAGAAATCCGTGCGCTATGGCGGGCAGATGGAACTGCGCACCGCCTACCGCTTCGAGGTCGAGGCCTACAACCACCTGGTCGAGACCGAAGATCGCTACGAGGGCGTCCTTGCCTTCAACGAAAAACGCAAGGCGGTCTTCAAGGGCCGCTGACATCGACACACGGGGAGTACCACCATGACCAGCAGCACGGCGAGCGTACGCGATGTGATCCTGCGCGAAGTGGGTCTGCGCGACGGACTGCAGATCCACAGCACCTTCATGCCGACCGAGCGCAAGCTCGCCTGGATTCGTGCCGAGGCCCAGGCTGGCATGCCGGAGATCGAAGTGACCTCCTACGTGCCGGCGCGGGTCATCCCGCAGTTCGCCGACGCAGAGGAAGTGACGCACCAGGCACTGCAGATTCCGGGCATCACGGTGGCCGCACTGGTACCCAACCTGCGCGGCGCCGAGCGCGGCATGGAGCTGGGCGTGCACAAGCTCAATTTCGTGATGTCGGTGAGTCGCACGCACAACCTGAAGAATGTGCGACGAGAGCGCGAAGCCTCGATCGCCGACTTCAAGGCGATTGCCGAACGGGTGCGTGCGCTGCCTGCAGATCGGCGCCCGCTGCTGGGAGGGGGGTTGTCGACCGCGCTGGGCTGCTCCTACGAAGGCCGCATCGAGATCGACGACGTGGTGCGTTGCGCGGTCGAACTGGCCGAGGCCGGTGCCGACGAGATCTCGGTGGCCGATACCGTGGGCTATGCCGACCCGGCCCTGGTGCGGGAGGTGTTCCGGCGCGTGATGGCTGAACTGGGCACGCTGCCGGTCAGTGCGCATTTCCACGACACGCGCGGTACAGGTCTGGCGAATGTGGCCGCGGCCCTGGAGTGCGGCGTGCGCCGCTTCGATGCCTCGCTCGCGGGCATTGGCGGCTGCCCCTTTGCACCCGGTGCCACCGGCAACATCGTGATGGATGACCTGTGCTTCATGCTCGACTCCATGGGCCTGCACACGGGCGTCGACCTGGAGAAGCTGATCGCGGTGCGCAGCATCGTGCGCGAGACTCTGCCGGACATCGAGATGCACGGTGCCGTGGCCCGCGCCGGCCTGCCGACGAACTATCGCAGCGCGCGCGATCGCATCGCGGCCTGAGTGTCCAACTGAGTGTCGAACTGAGTGTCGACCTGAGCCGATGCCCGCCTGCCCGCCCACGACCGATTCCCCGGATACCTTGCGACGATGAGTGCTTCGACTTCCCCCCCACCCGCCGCCGAGGTCTCGATCTCCCTGGGCGAGGACTTCCCCGACATCCGCGCCAGCGTGCGGCGCATCTGCGCGGACTTTCCTGGCGCCTACTGGCGTGATCTCGAAACGCGCGAGGCCTATCCGACCGACTTTGTGCGCGCCCTCACCGAAGCCGGCTATCTGGGCGCGCTGATTCCGGAAGCCTTCGGGGGCGCCGGGCTTCCTCTGCGCGCGGCAGCAGCCATCCTCGAGGAAATCCATGCCGCCGGCTGCAATGCGGGCCCGTGTCATGCGCAGATGTACATCATGGGCACGCTGCTGCGCCACGGCTCGGCCGATCAGAAGGCGCGCTGGCTGCCGAAGATCGCCTCGGGCGAGCTGCGCCTGCAGGCCTTTGGCGTGACCGAACCCACCACCGGCACCGACACCACACAGCTCAAGACACGCGCGGTGCGCCACGGCGATCACTACGTGGTCCATGGCCAGAAGGTGTGGACCTCGCGTGCCCTGCATTCCGACCTGATGCTGCTCCTGGCGCGAACCACGCCGCTCGATCAGGTGAAGAAGAAGACCGAAGGCCTGTCGGTCTTCGTGGTCGACATTCGCGAGTCGCTGGGCCAGGGGCTGGAGATCCGCCCGCTCAAGGCCATGATCAACCACCATGCCACCGAAGTCTTCTTCGACGGCATGAAGATTCCGGCCGCCCATCTCATCGGTGAGGAAGGCAAGGGTTTTCGATACATCCTCGATGGCATGAACGCCGAACGCCTGCTGGTCGCATCAGAAGCCATCGGCGACGCCCGCTGGTTCACGAAGACGGCGGTGGACTACGCCAGTTCGCGGGTCATCTTCGATCGCCCGATCGGCCAGAACCAGGGCGTGCAGTTCCCGATTGCGCGGGCCCATGCCGAGACTGAAGCCGCAGCCCTGCTGATCCGCAAGGGCGCGGCCTTGTTCGAGGCCGGCCTGCCCTGCGGCGACGAAGCCAACATGGGCAAGCTGCTTGCGTCAGAAGCCGCCTGGCACGCAGCCGAAGCCTGTCTGCAAGCGCACGGTGGCTTCGGTTACGCGAAGGAATACGACGTCGAACGCAAGTGGCGCGAGACTCGGCTCATGCAGATCGCGCCGATCTCCACCAACATGGTGCTGTCCTACATCGCCGAGCACATGCTCGGTCTGCCACGCTCCTATTGAACGCCACGCTCCCATCGAGCGCGCATC
>JBILSK010000420.1:0-3149 GCA_044372165.1 Burkholderiaceae bacterium
CCTGGTAGAGCGCCATCATTCGGCCGCGCCGCGCTGGCGTGCTGATGTCGGCGAGCACCACTGCGCCAATGTTGATGACGATGCCTGCGCCCAGTCCCGCGACAAATCGGGCGATCAGGAATTCGGGAAAGCTCGTGGCCCAGGCGGACCACAGGTTGCCCAGTACGCCCACCAGGCCGCCGACGGCCAGAATCGGGCGGCGGCCGATGCGGTCGGCCATGCGGCCCGAGGGCACCGCGCACAGAAAGCGCGCCGCGCCATAGACCGCCACGGTGGCACCGATCGCCGAGACCGACACGCCAAAGGACTTGGCATACAGCGGCAAGACCGGAATGACCGCGCCGAAGCCCAGCTGGTTGATGAAAATGATCGCGCACATCCAGGCCAGGACACGGCGTTCGTTGAAGCGTGGACTGTCTGGAGGGCTCATCGGAGGTCTCTGGCAGGGGGCGCGGAAGGGGGCAGACAGTGTGCAGACAGGGCGTCATTGCGGTGGCGCTGCGCAGGCGCCACCGGAGCATTTCACGGCGATCGGTTCGCCGCGTTTCGCATCCGCTCATCCCGGCATGAATCTGACGAAACCGACACGCTCTGTTGCGTTGACAAGCGACAGGGCCCCCCCTCTAATGCCCTGGAGCGGCCCCTGCGGCCCCACCATGACAACACATCAGGAGCAACACCATGTCCCAGGCTTCCCAGTTTCGTGCGCTGCTTGACAGCGGCAAGATGATCGTCGCACCCGGTGCAGTCGATGGGATCACGGGACGTGCGATCGACCGGGCCGGCTTTCAGGCCGCCTACATGACGGGCGCAGGTACCTCGGCCACGCTTGGCTATCCGGACTACGGCCTGATCACCATGACAGAGATGGTGGCCAATGCGGAACGCATCGTGAACTCGATCTCGATTCCGCTGATCAGCGATGCCGACACCGGCTATGGCAACGAACTGAATGTGTTTCGCACGGTGCGCGAGTTCGAGCGCGTCGGTGTGGCAGCGATTCACATCGAGGATCAAGTGTTCCCCAAGCGCTGCGGCCACCTCGACAACAAGGAAGTGACCTCGCGCGAAGATTACATTGCGAAGATCCGGGCGGCGGCTGCGGCGCGGCGCTCGCGAGACTTCTGCATCATCGCCCGCACCGATTCGCGCGCCGTGATCGGCTTTGATGAAGCGATCGCGCGGGCCAACCTGGCACTGGCCAACGGCGCCGATGTGGCCTTCGTCGAAGCGCCGCAATCGATGGAAGAAGTGGCCAAGGTACCCAAGCTGGTCAATGGTCCGTGCCTGCTGAACGTGGTGCGCGGCGGCAAGACGCCCGATCTGCCGATGGCCGAGGCCGAGGCGATGGGCTACCGGATCGCGATTCTCCCGGGGCTGCTGCTGGGCGGCATCATCGCGGCGTGCGACGAACTGCTCGAGGCCGTCAAGCAGACCGGCCGTTACCCGGCCCCCAAGGTCGATTCTTCGCCGGCCAAGACTTTTGCGCGCTTTGGTTCTGCAGAGTGGGACGCCCGGCGCACCGCGTTCCGTGACCCGCTGGATGAGTCGGTGTGCGCGCCGGCCCGATCCGAGCCGGTGCCGGCGAAGTAAGCCCATGAGCACCCCTCGCACCCTGTTCGAGAAGATCTGGCAGCGCCACGTGGTGCTGGATCGTGGCGACGGCTATCAGCTGATGTATGTCGATCGGCATCTCATGCATGACGGCTCGGCGGCTGGTTTTGCGCGCCTGCGCGAGAAGGGCCTGACGCTGCGCCGCCCCGACCTGGCGCTCGCCACCCCCGATCACTACAACTCGACGGCCAGCCGCGAACTCTCGGCGGTGCCCGATCCCCAGCACCGCAAGCTGCTCGAGGCGATTCGCACCAACGCGCAGGAAAGCGGCGTGCGGCTCTTCTACCTGGATGACGAGCGACAGGGAATTGCTCATGTGGTGAGCCCCGAGCAGGGCCTCACGCAGCCGGGCATCACGCTGGTCTGCGGCGACTCGCACACGGCCACACATGGCGCGATGGGGGCGCTGGCCTTTGGTATCGGTTCATCCGAAGTCACTCATGTGATGGCCACGCAGTGTCTGTGGCAGCGCAAGCCGCGGGCCATGCGCATCAGTGTGGACGGTGCACTGGGACACGGCGTCACCGCCAAGGATGTGATTCTCGCGATCATCGCGAAGATCGGGGCGGCCGGTGGGGTGGGGCATGTGATCGAGTATGCGGGCAGCACGATTCGCGGCCTGTCGATCGAGGGGCGCCTGACGGTGTGCAACATGTCGATCGAGGCCGGTGCGCGCGCCGGCATGGTGGCACCCGATGACACCACCTACGCCTATCTGCAGGGTCGGCCGCTGGCACCGAGCGGGGGCGCCTGGGACCGTGCACTGGCCTATTGGCGCAGCCTGCCCAGCGACGAGGGCGCGATCTTCGATCGCGAAGTGGCGCTCGATGCCCGCGCGATTGCGCCCATGCTCACCTGGGGCACCAGCCCCGAGGATGCGGTCGCGATCACCGATCGTGTGCCCGATCCGGCCAGCGCGCCGGACGCAACCAAGCGCGAGGCAATGCGCCTGTCGCTGGAGTACATGGGCCTGGTGCCAGGCACCGCGATGGACAGCCTTGCGGTCGACCGGGTCTTCATCGGCTCGTGCACCAACAGTCGCATCGAGGACCTGCGCGCCGCCGCAGCCGTCGTGAAGGGTCGTCGTGCGGTGGTGCCGTCCTGGGTCGTGGCCGGCTCGGGACTGGTCAAGAAGCAGGCCGAGGCCGAGGGCCTGCACACGGTCTTTCGCGAGGCCGGTCTGGAATGGCGCGAGCCCGGCTGCTCGATGTGCGTGGGCATGAACGGCGATACCGGCCTGCCTGGGCAGCGCATCGCGTCGACCTCCAATCGCAATTTCATGGGTCGTCAGGGGCGCGGGGTGCGCACGCACCTGCTCAGCCCGGCAATGGCTGCAGCCGCGGCGGTGACCGGCCGGTTCACCGATGTTCGCCGCCTCGCGGCCTGATGAAAGGAAGCCTGGCCATGCACGCTTTCACCACGCTCGATGCAGTCGCGGTGCCCATCGATCTTGCGAACGTCGATACCGACCAGATCATTCCGGCCCGCTTCCTGGGCCGTCCGCGCGAGCAGCAGGTTGAGGCCATGTTCCACGA
>JBILSK010000421.1:0-3141 GCA_044372165.1 Burkholderiaceae bacterium
CGAGGCGAGCCTTTCCGGGCAACCCCTGGTAGCCGAGCGTCGTCAGGCGGCCGATGCCCTGGGGTCCCTGATCGAGGCCCGACGCCAGGAACTCGAGCACGCCACCCTGCTGGGCGGCGCCGGTGGGCGGAGCCCCAGCGTGGTCGACCTGCCCGAGTTGCGCGGCGCGCCGCCGTGGCCGATGGCCGAGGTCGATGAACTGCGCGACCAGCACGACGGTCTGCTCGCCCAGCGCCGAGCCTTGCAGGCGGCACTCAAGAGCTTTGACGAAGATCTGGCGGCACTGCTGCAGGCGCAGCGCCAGGCCGACAGGACGCTTCGCTTGAAGCGCGAAGCCCTGGACAAGGCGGGCTCATCGGACGACACCGCCCTGCTGCGAGCGCAGCACGAGCTGGCCGACATGCAGGCCGCGTTGGCCGGCCATGAATTCGCCCGAATCCGCAGCCGGCAGGAAGGGATGCGCGGGCTGCTGAGCTCGCTCGATCACTCGATCCAGCAGCTCGAACACGAAGTCAATCGGGTGCGTCGCCAGCAAGCACTGGATGACGCCCTGCTCGCGGCACGGGTCGGCAACGCCGAACGCGACCGACGTGCCTTGCACGAGGAGCGACGCCAGCTGCTGGCCCAGATCGAACAGCTGGGCGACGCGCGCAACCGTTCCCGGGCATCGGTGCAGGTCGAACTCGACGCGCTGCGCGCCACCCTGGAGACCCTGGTCTCGCTGGATGCGCACCTGCGCGACACTGTCGACCACTGGAAGCTGCGCCAGGCCGCCATCCGTGCCGACACGCTGCTGTCGCGCAGCGATGCGGCCGAAGCCATCGATCGCGCGCGCCAGCGATTGGCCGCCCACATTCACACCGAGCAGGACCAGATCGAGGTGGTGCGCTCCAGCCGCCAGGCCCTGCAGGCGCAGCTGGCCGCGCTGGATGAGGACAGCCCCCTGGTGAGCGATACCCGGATGTCGCTCAGTGCCCTGGACCGCCAGACCGATGCCCTGCAGCGCCTGCTCGCCGAGCGCATCCGCATGCACGCCCTGCTCGGCCGCAGTCGAGCCGACCTGGGCCTGGAAGCCAAGGTGGCGAGTGCCGCCGAAGGCTGGTCGCTGGCTCGCAACCGCCTGAGCGCAGCCGGCCGCGCGTTCTGGGACTACGAACTGTTCACCGTCACCGAGTCTTCGCATGTCGACGGTCGCACGGTGCCGATCGAATACGGCGTGACGGTTGGCAAGAGCGTCGGCGTGCTGATCCTGCTGGCGGCCGGCTGGTGGCTGGCTGCCCCGCTGGGCCGCAAGCTCCTCGCCCTGGCGGCTCGCAGCCTGGGACTGTCGCCGCAGGTCACACGGGTCGTGCGGCGCTGGGTGGGGTCGCTGCTGATGCTCGCCTTGCTCATGGTCGCGCTCAAGCTGGCCCGCATTCCCCTGACCGCGTTTGCCTTCCTGGGCGGTGCGCTGGCGATCGGCCTGGGCTTCGGTGCCCAGAATGTGCTGCGCAACCTGATGAGTGGCGCCATCATCCTGGCCGAGCGCAAGATCCGGGTCGGCGATGTGATCACCTTCCAGGGCTTGTCCGGCACGGTCACCGCGGTCGATCTGCGCTCGACCTCGGTGCGTGGCTTCGATGGCATCGTGACCATCGTGCCCAACTCCACCCTGCTCGAGCAGCCGATCAGCAGCTGGACCGAGGGCGGACCGGATGTGCGGCGCACGATCCGCATCGGCCTGGTCCATGGCAGCGACGTGAAGCGCGCCCGCGAACTGATCGAGGCCTGCGCCCGCGCCCAGGCCGGTGTGCATGCAACGCCCGCGCCCTCGGTGCTGCTGGACGAGATCAGCCCGAACGGCCTGCAGTTGCTGCTCTATTTCTGGTTCGAGGTGAGCGGCCCGCTCTCCATCCTGGACATCGAGAGCGACCTGCGAATCGCCATCGACCTGGCGCTGCGCGAGGCAGGCATCACCCTGGCCCACACCCAGCACGACGTGCACCTGGACACCCGTGAGCCTCTTCGAATCGAGCTGGGACCGCGCATGGGTCAGAATGGCGAATGAAGACACCTCCCAGGCTCCAGTCCCTTCTCGAGGAAGGCCTCATCGATTCGGTGGTCCGCCAGCTGATGAGCGGCAAGGAAGCCACCGTCTATGTCGTGCGCTGCGGCGATGAAGTGCTGTGCGCCAAGGTCTACAAGGAAGCCACCCAGCGCAGCTTCCGGCAGGCAGTGGACTACACCGAGAACCGCAAGGTTCGCAACAGCCGGCAGGCGCGCGCCATGGCCAAGGGCACGCGATTCGGTCGCGAAGCCCAGGAAGCCGCCTGGCAAAGCGCCGAGGTCGATGCCCTGCACCGCCTGGCTGCGGCCGGCGTGCGCGTACCGGCACCGCGCAATTTCTGCGACGGCGTGCTGCTGATGGACCTGGTCACCGACGAGGACGGCGATGCCGCGCCGCGGCTGAACGACGTGCTGTTCTCGCCCGAGGACGCGCGCACCCACCATGCCACGCTGATTCAGCAGGTGGTGCGCATGCTGTGCGCAGGCGTCGTGCACGGCGACCTGTCCGAGTTCAATATCCTGCTGGGCGCCGACGGCCCAGTCATCATCGATCTGCCCCAGGCGGTCGATGCCGCCGGCAACAACCACGCCCAGCGCATGCTGCTGCGCGATGTCGAGAACCTGCGCGACTTCTTCGGTCGATTCGCGCCCGACCTGCTGGCCACCGACTACGGCAACGAGATCTGGGATCTCTACGCACGCGGCCTGCTCACCCCGGAGACCCCCTTGAGCGGTCGCTTCGAGCGGGTCGATGCTCCGGTGAACATGCGTGAGGTGCTGGCGGTGATCGACGACGCCAGTGCCGAGGAGGCCGCCCGGCAACTCAGGATGCAGGGCGACTGAGCCAGCAGTCCTCGATGTGGTCGTCGACCATGCCGCTGGCCTGCATGAAGGCGTAGCAGATGGTCGTGCCGACAAACTTGAAGCCGGCCTGAGCCCCCTCCAGCATGAGCAACTCGAACAAGCCCCGATCGTCGCGCAGCGGCCGTCCCCACTCCTGATCGTGATACTCACGGTAAAGCTCGAAGCCCTCGCACCAGGGGCAGCGCCGAAGATCCGTCATCGCTGGAGTGTTCCGCAAAGTTGCGCCGGCTC
>JBILSK010000422.1:0-3139 GCA_044372165.1 Burkholderiaceae bacterium
TCGGTATCAGCCTCGATGAAGTATCCGCCGTGATCGTGGCTGATCGACAAGGACCGAGCTGACTGGGATCGGACTTCGATCGTCAGCACCCACCCCTCACCACTTGAGAACGGACTTCACCGATGGACGCTGCCGATAGCGCTCATCCCATGCCCGCAGGCGTGGGCGCTCGCCAATCAGGTCGCATTGGATGAAGCGCAGGAATTGCAGCGCGGACGCCAGCGTGAAATCGGCCAGGGTGGGGAGATCGCCCCTCAGCAGGGTGCGTCCATCGGCCAGCATCGTTTCCACGTAATCGAGAGGCTGCTGCAATCGCGCTTCGATCGCGGCTGCCCGCACCGGATCGGGTGGCAAACCCAGGGGCGACTTCTTCACGTGCACGTACTCGCCCATCGGGATCGCGATGCGCAGCTCGACGATCCGCTCCAGATCGCGCGCTTTCGCGCGCTCGATGGGCGTGGTCCCCAGCAGCGCACCGTGCGGGAACTGCTCTTCCAGGAACTCCATGATGCTCAGCGACTCGAGCAGGAAGCTGCCGTCGTCCAGTTCCAGCACCGGCAGGGTGCCGAACGGGTTGCGGGCCAGGTGCTCGGGTTCGCGGTGGCGTCCCTTGAGGGTGTTGACCACGATCTGCTCGATGCCGAATGGCACACCCAGGGCTTCACGCTCGGCGATGTAGAGCATGACCTTGGTCGGGTTCGGCGCCAGGGGCACCATGTAGAGCTTCACTGACTCAGACTCCGCCTTGCGGGTGGGTCGGGTCGATCCAGAGCACGGTCTCGGGCTTTTCGACTGGAGCGATATCCATGTTGACGGCCACGGCCTGACCATCGCTGCGACACAGGACGCACTCGAGCATTTCGTCGGCGCTTGCGTTGATTTCCTGGTGCGGCACATAGGGCGGCACGTAGATGAAGTCGCCCGGGCCGGCCTCGGCGGTGAATTCGAGATGATTGCCCCAGCGCATGCGGGCGCGCCCCTTCACGACATAAATGACGCTTTCCAGCGGTCCGTGGTGGTGGGCGCCAGTCTTGGCGTCGGGGTGGATGTGGACCGTGCCTGCCCACAGCTTTTGCGCGCCGACCCGAGCAAAGTTGATGGCGGCCTTGCGGTCCATCCCCGGTGTGGAGGGCACATTGCCATCGAGTTGATCGCCCGGGACGACACGAACGCCGTCGTGTTTCCAGTCTGTGTGGGAGTGGTCGTGAGAGTGCGAGGAGGTGTCGGACATGGTGGCAGGCGGGGATTCACAACAGGACAGCCCGGTACTCTAGCAGCATCACTGCGGGGTGATCGGCAGGGCGTGTGTCATGGCGTGACAGGCGTTCGCTGCGGCGCAAGATTGACTCGGACAGCGCGGCCTGTCAGTCTCCGCTGAGCCTTGGATCCGCGATGGCCTGCGGATCCGGACATAACCACTACATACGAGACACTCGCGGAGACGCCTCATGGGGCCGGTCATCGTTCGCAGGTTGCTGGTCTCCATCCCCGCACTGATCGGCGTGCTGTTCCTGTGTTTCTGTCTGCTCCAGGTTGTGCCCAGCGACCCCGCCCACATCATTGCGGGCCCGGACGCCAAGCCCGAGGAAGTCGCGGCGGTGCGCGAGGAGCTCGGGCTGGATCGTCCGATTCTCACCCAGTTTGTCGACTACATCGGCCGCGTGTTGAGGGCGGATCTCGGCAGATCCATCATTTCCAACAAGCCGGTCAGCGAAGAGCTGCTCGAGACCATCGGGCCGACGGTCGAGCTGATGCTGGGTGCGATGCTGCTCGCGGTACCGCTCGGTTTGCTGCTGGGCACGGTGGCCGCCGTCAAACGCGGCCGCCTGGCCGATCGCTTCATCATGGCGGTCTCGGTGGCGGGCGTGTCCATGCCAGTGTTCTTCATCGGCCTGCTGCTGATCCAGTTTGTCGGCTACAAGTGGGATCTGCTGCCGTTCACCGGACGCACCGGTGCGGTCTGGGCGGGCGGTCTGCCCAGCCTCGTGCTGCCCGCGCTGACGCTGGGCTCGGTGCTGATCGGCCCGATCGCGCGCATCACGCGCACCGCGGTGCTCGAGGTGCTCGGTGCGGACTTCGTGCGCACGGCCCGTGCCAAAGGCCTGTCCGAATCCGTGGTGATCATTCATCACGCGCTGCGCAACGCCCTGATTCCGGTGGTCACATTGATCGGCTTGCAGGCGGCCTTCCTGCTGGGTGGTGCGGTGGTCACCGAAACGATGTTCTCCTGGCCGGGGGTCGGGCGCCTGGCCGTGGGTGCGATCCTGTCCAGCGATTTTCCGGTGGCGCAAGGCTCAATCATGATTCTCGCGGTCGCCTTTCTGGCTATCAACCTGATCGTGGACGTGCTCTACGTCTATCTGGATCCGCGGGTGCAGCGCGCATGAGGGCCCTGACATGAGTGCGATTTCGCCCCCGGCCTCGACGGGCGGTCTGATGCGACGCGATGGCGTCCTGGCCCGCCTGATGCGCGATCGTGTGGCCATGGTGGCCGCCATCGTGCTGGCACTCATTTGTCTGGCCGCGCTGCTGGCCCCGTTGATTGCGCCCTATGACCCGTACTACACCGACCTGAACAAGTCGATGGCGCCACCCGATGGCGAGCATTGGTTCGGCACGGACAACACCGGCCGGGACATCCTGAGCCGGGTTCTCTTCGGGACTCGCAACACGCTGATGATGGGATTGGCGGGCGTGCTGATCGGCGGTCTGCTCGGTGGGGCGCTCGGGATCGTGTCGGCCTTCTACCGTCGACTGGACCCCTGGATCATGCGCGTGGTCGACATCCTGCTGGCGTTTCCGGCGATCCTGATCGGGCTGGCGGTCGCCGCGATCGTGGGTGCCGGCATGGAGTCGGTGGTGATCGCGCTGGTCGTGTCCACCGTGCCGGATGTGGCTCGCGTGGCGCGCGGCGCTGCCATCGGCGTGATGGGGCAGGAATTCATGGAGGCGGGGCGTGCAGTGGGGGTCTCCAATCGGGCCCTGATCTGGCGCTACCTCACCCTCAACTGCATCTCGACGATCTCGGTCTTTCTGACCTTGCGATTCGGGCAGGTGATCCTGGTCGGATCCGCACTCGGGTTTCTGGGCATGGGCGCGCAGCCCCCCGAGGCCGAGCTCGGCATGATGGCCGCGCAAG
>JBILSK010000423.1:0-3137 GCA_044372165.1 Burkholderiaceae bacterium
TCGCCGAGCAGCAGCCCTTCATCGAGCGCGCCCAGCCTTATCTGGACGACCCGGGCCTGCTGCGTGCGATCGTCGATGACGGCTGCGACAAGGCCCGCAAGGTGGCGCAGGAAACCATGAGGGATGTCCGCGAGGTCATGGGGCTGGACTACAGCCGCTCGATTCCGCTGACCACGCGCTGATCCGCTCGTCGATCAACCCGTCGATCAACCTGCGATGGGCTTCATCAGGTGCATCTGGCGCAACTGCGGCAGTGACTCGAGGAAGTCCAGCAGCTGATCCATCGGCAGCGGCTCGCTGATCAGCGAGCCCTGCATCCGCTCGCAGTTCATGCCCCGCAAGGCCTTCAGCTCGGCGGCGGTTTCCACGCCTTCGGCCATCACCTGCAGGCCCAGCTTGCCTGCCAGCGTGGTGATGGCCTGGACGATGGCTGCATTGCCTCGGTCGTCCGGCAGGCCTCGAATGAAGGTGTGATCGATCTTCAAGCCGTCGACCGGCAGGTTCTTCAGGTAGGACAGCGAGGCGTAGCCGGTGCCGAAGTTGTCGATGATCACCTCGATGCCCAGGCGGCGCAGATCCGCCAGCAGAGCGATGGTCTTGTCGCTGTTGTCGATCAGCGCGTTCTCGGTCAATTCCAGGCGCAGCAGATGGGCCGGAAAGCGTCGCTCGGCCAGCAAGGCATTGACCTGGGCGAGAAAGCCCTCTTCGGCCAGCTGATGCGGCGACAGGTTCACCGACACGGCCACATCCTGGAAGCGGTCCAGGCCCATGGCGACGCGGTCCTCGAGCGCGCGTCGAATCGCCCACAGCCCCGCCTCTCTCATCGCGTTGCCGCGTTGCGCGGCCGGCAGGAAGCGGTCGGCCGGCAACAGGCCGAGGGTCGGGTGGCGCCAGCGCATGAGGGCCTCGATGCCCACGATCCGCCGCTCGCCCAGGGCCATCACCGGCTGGTAATACAGCACGATCTCGCCGCGCTGCAGGGCCAACGGGAAATCGCTGCCGAGTTGCAGCTGTTCGACGCGGTCGTCCGAGGCCTCGCCAGCAAAGAAGCGCACATCGTTGCGGCCGCTTGCCTTGGTCTGGTACATCGCGTTGTCAGCACACTTGATCAGCCCCTGCGCATCGGTGCCGTCATCGGGCGCCATCGCCACGCCGATCGATGCCGACAGAAAGTGCGCACGACCGGCCAGCACGAAGGGCCGTTCGACGGCCGCCAGCACCTTGCGCGCGACCGCCTCGACGCGGGTGCGGTCCTGAAGGTCGGGCAGCAGCAGAATGAATTCATCGCCGCCTATCCGGCCAGCTACATCGCCACTGCGGATCGATTCGCGCAGCCGGCGCGCCACTTCGATGAGCACCTGATCGCCCACCGAATGGCCCAGCGTGTCATTGATCAGTTTGTAGCGGTCGAGGTCCACATACATCACGGCGGCGCCGCGCCCGGCTTTCAGGCACTCCTCCAGCTGATGAGTCAGGTAGACCCGATTGGGCAGCCCGGTGAGTGCGTCATGCAGCGAGGCGTGCATCAGTCGCTGTTCGGCCGTGCGTCGCTGCAGATAGAGCGAAACCGTGCCACACAGGATGTCGGCAAGCGGACGCATCATGGCCTCGTCCTGGCTGCCCGTGCTGCCGAAGAACAGCAGGGCGGACGTGACCGCCCGGTGCTCGTTCAGGATGGGCGCGAGAAAGGCCGCACTCACGCCACAGGACGCAGCCTGATAGCGCCTGGCGAAATCGGCCTCTGGCCCGAGGTCGGTGAGCCACTGGGCGCGGCCACTGGCCCAGACCCGACCTTCGACGCTGTCGCGCGGCATGGGCATCTGGGCGGGCAACGCACCCAGCATCCGCAGCAGTTCGCTGCGCCCCCAGCGCTCGCGCGGCTCCACGGCGCGGGTGCCGGCGATCTGCACCAGATGCACGCCGCCGAGCCAGCCGGTTGCGCGGCACAGCGAGGCGATCAGGTCGGTGATGACGGCGGCTGGCTCGGACTGGCCGCGCATGATGGCGGCCATCTCGCTTTCGAATTGCAGCAGCACCTGTTGCTGGTATTCACGGGTGATGACGCGACACACGCCGCGATAGCCGCTGAAGTGTCCCGCCAGGTCGAACACCGGGCGTCCACTCAGCGAGACCCGATGCAGCCGCCCCTGGGGGTCGAGCAGGCTGAACTCGAAGCCGTCAAACGGCACGTGGGCCTCGAGCTCGGCCTGATGTGCGGGCCAGTCCGGGCCGGGTACGCCCGCGGCTGCCAGGGCGCGATAGGGTTGTCCCAGCACGCTGCGCAACCAATCGCCCTGCACCGCTGACGCGGTGGTCTCCGACAGCGTGACCAGGCAGTGCTGGGCGTCGGTTTCCCAGATCCAGTCGGCCGACAGTTCAGCCAGATCCCTGAATTTCGCTTCGCTGGCCGCCAGTTGCAGGGCTGCCGAGCTGACCTCGCTGATATCCCTGACGACACCGGCCAGGCGGCGGGCTCGGCCGCTGCGCCCGGTCTCGGGCACGGCCAGGCTGCTCAGCTGGACTTCCCGGCCATCGGGGCGGCGGTAGCGATAGTCGATGCGGGCAGGCTGCCCGTTGCGGATCGCCCGCCGATGCGATTCCTGCCATCGCGCCCGGTCATCCGGGTGGACTGCCTCGAGAAATGCCTTGGGATCCGGGGCCGCCTGTTGCGGGTCGGTCCCGAAGAGCCGATGCGCGCCGGCACTCCAGAAGTAGCGGTTGCGGCCGATGTCATAGACCCAGGCGCCGAGCCCGGCCAGGTCTTCAGCGGCGCCGTACTGGCGCTGCAGTTCGGCCAGTCGTTGATCGATCTCGCGGCGTCCCTCTCGCTGCTCGTTCACGCTCAGCACCACGAATGCGATCAGCCCCAGGCCGAGCAGAACGATCACGGCGGCCTGTGGCCCGGGCCGATCGAGGACCTGGGGCATCACGATCGAGCCTGCCCAGTAGGCGAGCGCCACCAGCAAGGTGCCGACCAGCACCAGCGTGGCGGCCGATCGAGACCTCGCCCGTGGGTAGAATGGTTCGAGTGGGTCCGGGTTCAAGAGCGGATACCGGGTGGCAGGGACAAACAGGAAAAGGGTGCCTGTGCCGACGTGGCAGGCGCATCGATGATGACCGAATTTGCGCGCGATCAC
>JBILSK010000424.1:0-3136 GCA_044372165.1 Burkholderiaceae bacterium
GCCTTCGTGATGCCCGGCGGCAAGATCGTGTTCTTCAGCGGCATCCTGGACGCGCTGGACCTGACCGACGACGAGGTGGCCATGGTGATGGGCCACGAGATGGCGCACGCCTTGCTCGAGCACGCCCGGGAACGCAGCGGCCAGCAGACGGTGGCGCAAGGATTGACCCTGGGCGCCTCGGTGCTGTCGCAGGTGCTCGGCTACGGCGATCTGGGCGGCATGCTGGTCCAGGGTGCCTCGAAGGTGACCCTGCTGGGTTTCAGCCGTGGCGACGAGACCGAGGCCGACCTGGTCGGCATGGACATCGCCGCGCGCGCAGGCTACGACCCGCGCGCCGCCGTGTCGCTGTGGCAGAAGATGGCTGCGAAATCGAAGGGCCAGCCGCCCCAGTGGGCCTCGACGCACCCCTCGCACTCCACCCGCATCACCACACTGCAACAGGCGCAACCCAAGGTGATCCCGCTCTACGAGCGGGCGCGCACCGCACGCGACACCGCAGCGCAGGACAGCACCGCTCCCCGGACTTCTCCATGATCAAAGTGATTTCGGCCAACCTCAATGGCATTCGATCGGCCGCCGACAAAGGCTTCTTCGACTGGCTGGCACAGCAGGACGCCGACCTGGTCGGCGTGCAGGAGATCAAGGCCCAGCCGGAACACATCGTCGGCACCTTCTGCTCGGCAGGCCCCCTGAAGGGTCACTTCCACTACGCGCAGAAGAAGGGCTACTCGGGCGTGGGGCTCTACACGAAGCACGAGCCGACCGAGGTCATCACCGGGATCGGCGATGCGCAATTCGATGACGAGGGCCGCTGGGTGGAGGCCCGCTTCGATCGGGCCGGCCGCCGCTTCAGCGCCATCAGCTGCTACTTTCCGAGCGGCTCCAGCGGCGAAGATCGGCAGCAGGCGAAGTTTCGCTTCCTCGACCTGATGTACCCCCGGTTGCAGGCCCTGAAGGGCGAGCGCGAATTCATCCTGGTCGGTGATGTGAACATCGCCCACACCGAGGCCGACCTGAAGAACTGGAAGAGCAACCGCAAGAACAGCGGCTTTCTGCCCGAGGAACGCGCCTGGATGACCCGGCTGTTCGATGAAGCCGGGTTGATCGATGTTTACCGCAGCCTGGAGCCCGCAGCGACCGACGCCTGCTACACCTGGTGGAGCAATCGTGGCCAGGCCTGGGCGAAGAACGTGGGGTGGCGGCTGGACTACCAGATGGCTTCGCCCGGTGTGGCGATCACGGCGCAAACCGCCAGCATCTACAAGGCACAACGCTTCAGCGACCATGCGCCCCTGACGGTGCACTACGACTTCGACCTCTGACTTCTGGGGGTGAGGATCGAGCAGGGCGACCGCAACGAACTCGAATTCGACCTGCCTCCTGATCTGCGCGGGTATCGGCGTGCAATCGGGCGGCAATGGCCGCGGTATAGTCGACTCCCATGGACAATCGCCACGAATTCATACGCTTCGCGCTGGGCGCCGGTGTGCTCAGATTCGGTCAGTTCCGCACCAAGGCAGGCCGCGACTCGCCGTATTTCTTCAACGCCGGTCTGTTCGATGACGGCGAACGCCTGGGCCGCCTCGCCGAGTTCTACGCGCAGCGTCTGCTCGAAGCCGAGCGGCTATCGGGCAAGCGCTTCGACCTGCTCTTCGGCCCTGCCTACAAGGGCATCACGCTGGCCTCGGCCACGGCCGTCGCCCTCGCGCGTGCCGGTCGCAACATCCCCTTTGCCTACAACCGCAAGGAAGCCAAGGACCACGGCGAAGGTGGCACGCTGGTCGGAGCGCCCATGCGCGGCGAGGTGGTCATCATCGACGATGTCATCTCGGCCGGCACTTCGGTGCGCGAATCGGTCGAACTGATCCGCGCCCACGGTGCAAACCCGGCGGCAGTGCTGATCGCGCTCGACCGTCAGGAGCGCGGTGGCACGGCCGATGCACCCACCGGCAGATCGGCGACCCAGGAAGTCACTGCGCTCTATGACATCCCGGTCCATTCGATCGCCGCGCTCGAGGATCTGCTTGCGTTCCTGGAGCTGGAAGGCACGCAGGCCGGCGAGCATGCGCAGTACCGCGACGCGATCGCGGCCTATCGCAGCCGCTACGGCGTGGCCGCCTGAGCGCTGCGCCGACCGGCGGGCTCAGAGCACAGGCCAGGGACGCTGCTCGGGGCGCAGGGTCTCGAGCAGACGACACAGCCGCATCACGCCCAGGTCATCGAAGCGCTGGCCGATGACCTGCACGCCGATCGGCAGGCCATCGCGGTCATACCCCCAGTTGACCGATGCGGCCGGCTGCTCGCTCATGTTGCAGGCCACCGTGAAGGCGATGTGCTCGAGTGCCCGATGCGGATCGTCGGTCGGACTGTGGGCATCGGCGGGATAGGACACGACAGGCGCCACCGGCGACACCACGAAGTCGAAGCGCGACACCGCCCTCACGATGGCCTCGCGCATGGCCATCAACTGACCGTAGCCGCTCATCACATCATGGCCCGAGAAGGCATCGGCCCGCCAGGTGGCCCACTCGAGGATGTAGGGCAGCACACGTGCCCGCTGCTCGGCACTCATCTGGCGTACATCGCCACTGGAACGCGCCTCGAAGAATCGGCAGACGCCATCGAGCATCTCGGCAGTGAGGTAGCTGCTCATCGGTTCCACGATGGCACCGGCCGCCTGCAGTGCCGCAGCGGCACTGCGCGCGTTGTCGCAGACAGCGGCCTGCGGAGCGAGCCCGCAGCCCATGTCGGTCAGCAGGCCGATGCGCAGGCCGCGAGCCGCCAGACCCTCCAGGCCGGCGGCAAAGCCAATCGGCTGATACGGCAGGCTCATCCAGTCGCGCTCGTCGGGCCGGGTGATCTGGTCCATCAACAGCGCGGCATCGGCCACCGTACGGGTCATGGGCCCGGCGACTCGACCCGTGAAGGGCGGGTCGATCGGGATGCGGCCCATGCTCGGCTTCAAGCCGAACAGCCCGCAGTGATTGGCCGGCAGGCGCACCGAACCGCCGATGTCCGTGCCGACGTGCAGCGGTCCATATCCCGCAGCGCCGGCGGCACCAGCACCGGACGACGAACCCGCTGGGTTGAGGTCCAGCCTCCAGGGATTGCGCGTGGTGCCGTGCATCGAGGAAAG
>JBILSK010000425.1:0-3134 GCA_044372165.1 Burkholderiaceae bacterium
ACGCGCCCGCCTTCAGGGCTGCCACCGCATTTTCCGCGCTGCCATACGCCGTGATCACGGCCACCGGGGTGTCCGGTTGCACTGCGCCCAGCGCGGCCACCAGTTCGAGCCCTTCGCCATCGGGCAGACGCATGTCGGTGAGGCACAGGTCGTAGCGGGTCGAGCCGATGCGCCGCCGCGCATGGGCCAGGTCGGGTGCGCTGTCGACATCCAGGCCCATGCCGACCAGGGTCAGCTCGAGCAGCTCGCGCAGATCGGCTTCGTCGTCGACCACCAGCACGCGTGGCGCGCGCGCGGCCCGCAGCCCGGCACGGGAGGGGTTCGGCGAGATCGGTGCGGTCATGGGCGTGAGGGCGGCAGGAGCGGTTCGACGACAAAGGCACCACGGCGCGCGGGATTATCGCCTGCGGGTCGGTAGCGGATGCTTGCGCCGTTGGCGGCGCACAACTCGCGGGCCAGATGCAGGCCCAATCCGGTGCCGCTTGGCGCGGTAGTGAAGAAGGGCTCGAACAGGTGCACCCGAATCGCCTCGGGCACGCCTGGCCCGTCATCGTCGACGACCAGTTGCGCCCGCCCACCCTCGGTGTGCCAGCCGACCCCCACCGCCCCGGGCGCCTCGCTGGCATGCCGCAGGGCGTTGCCCAGCAGATTGAGCAGCACCTGACGCAGGTTGCCGGCGTCGAACCAGATGCGCTGCGGGCTGTCGGCACTGATCCTGACCCGACTCGGTTCGGCGCCGGACTGGGCGAGATAGTCGCCTACCACCTCCGACAGGTAGGCCTGCGCATCGATGGCCTCGGGGGTTCCGGCACCACGGCGCGAGATCGACAGGACATCCTCGATGATCCGATCGATGCGCAGGCAGTTGACTTCGACGATGCTGGACAGTCGCCGCGCGCCGGGCTGCACCTGCGACTCGCCGAGCAGTCCGTTGGCGTGTCGGATCGCCGCCAGCGGGTTGCGGATCTCATGGGCAATCGAGGCCGACAGCCGACCCATCGAGGCCAGCTTGAGCTGCTGGGCGCGCTGCTCCAGCCGGCCCAGGTCTTCCAGCACGATGACGGTATCCGGCACGGCGCCGCCTGAGCGGCCGCTGGCCGCCGCGTCGAGCGCGGCCCCAGCAGGTGCCGCCCCCTGAAGGATCCGGGCGCGCAGCCGGCGGGGCGCGCCCTGGTCTGTCGCCGGGACGGTGAACACCACCCCTTCGGCCCCGCCGCCGGCCCCCCTACCGTCAGACAGGGCGCGGCGCAGCATCGCCAGCCCGGTGTCAGCCCCAGCGGACATCGATGGGCCCGGCGCGTCGTCGCTAGGCCCCAGCATCTCCCGGGCCGCACGATTCATGGCGCGAGGCTCGGCGCCGCCCGCCAGCACCACCACCCCGTCGGGCAACTCGCTGATCACCGCCTGGGTGACCGAAAGCTGGTTCTGGAGGTCATCGCCGCGTTGCTCGGCCAGGCGCTCCTGGTCGGCCAGGCGGGCGGCGAACCGGTTGAGGACGAACACCGTCGCCATCAGCGCCGCGCCGATCAGGCCGGCATCGAAGAAGGGCGCCTCTTCGCGATCGGCTCTCATCCAGTGCAGGGCAGTCACGCCCAGCAGCAGCAGGCTGGACAGCGATGCGAAGAACAAGGCCTTGCGCGCGCTCATCAGGATCGCGGCGCCGGCGTTGGGCAGGATCAGCAGCATCGCCAGACCGGCCCGGGTCGTGCCGCCGGCATCGATCAGTAGCGTGAGCGCCAGCAGGTCGAGCGTGACCTGGGCCTCGGCGAGTGTGCGCAGACGCAGTCGACCGGGCTGGGATGCGACGGCCAGCAACAGGGCCAGCACGAGATAGGCGGCGGCGATCAGCAGGAACCGCTGGCCCTCGGGCGAGGTCACCGTCGCACGCCACCCATGCAGGGCCGGGGAATAGGCCAGCAGCACCGCAGCCACGACCACCCGGGCGGTCGCGAAATACCGCAGCGAGCGCCAGTGCGCCCGGGTGTCGGAACGATCAGGCGCCCGATCTGCCGGACTCACCGCGCTCATGTCAGGCCGGCCCGAAGCTGCGCCCGATCACGCCTCGGCATCCGGACCGGAGGCTCGCGAGGCCTGGGCATCGGGCGAGCGGCGATGGGCCTCGCTGCAATAGACCTTGCCCGCAGCGAATACCCCCTCCGAGGCCGGCAGGTGTACCCCGCAGGTCGCACACTGCACCATGCGCTCAGGCCCCTCGACCCGGGGCTCGCCGGCGCGATCGGGCGGCGCAGCGGAGCCCGCCTGGTCTTGCGCTGTGTCCTCGGCACGCCGCTCGCGGCGACGGCGACTGACGACCATCAGCCGCCACGCGACCCAGCACAGGAGTCCCAGCACCACCCAGGGCAACAGTTTCATGACGTCACCTCCATGTGTCTTCACATCCTGCGCAGGACCACTTCGAGAACGAAGTGGGTGCCGACATAGGCCAGCAGGAGGATCAGAAATCCCCACAGGGTGAAGCGCATCGCGATGCGTCCGCGCCAGCCGTGGGTCGCGCGCCCGACCAGCAGCACGCCAAAGAACCCGAGCGACAGCAGCGAGAACACCGTCTTGTGCTCGAAACGGAAGGGCCGCCCGAACACTTCCTCGGAGAACAGCATGCCACTCAGGGTCGTCAGCAGCAGCAGCACGAAGCCCGTGCGTATCAGATTGAAGAGCATCCGCTCCAGCACCAGCAACGGCGGCAGGCGGTCGATCACGCGGGCAACAAAGCCCGATCGCTCGCGCTGAGCATGGGTTCGATGCAGGTCCTTCCGCACCCAGAGCATCAGCACGGCATCGAGGGCGCCCAGCAGCAACACGCCGTAGGCGAGCGTGCCCGCAAGCAGGTGCGGCAGGAACAGGGGACGCTGAGCGATCTCGCCCAGTTCGACACCGGGGAACGCGAGCGGCAGCAGCACGGACAGGATGGCCAGGGGCAGCAGCAGCAGACGCAGGGCTTCCAGGGAAAAGCGCCGCCCCTCCAACCAGACCACCGCCAGGCCGATCCAGGACATGGCCGACAGCGCCTTGGCAAACCCGAAGCGCACAGGGGCGGCCTCAGGCACCCAGACCAGGGCAGCTGCGTGCAGCACCAGGGCCAGCGGCAGCAGCCAACCCGCCCCGTTGTCGCGGGC